>CAMZHB010000072.1 GCA_947306605.1 uncultured Prevotellaceae bacterium
AGCCACAGACTATGGATTTTCTGTTCGGGGAATTCGCATCAATTCCGACAATTATCAAGAGCAGAGTTCCGGAGCAGCATGGTCCTACGACCCTTCAGCCAATGTGCTTCACCTGAAAGACGGAACTATAATTTCCGATGCAAATGACGCTATCAGTTTGTACGGTAACATCAATCCGACGCTCAATGTCAGTGTTGACGGCAATTGCGAATTGAGCGGTAAATTCAATACCGGTATCGTTTTCAATGGAAATGGCACCCATACTTTTTATGGAAAGGGCACCCTTACCATCCGGTCTTCTGTGGTGAGTCCCAATGGTATCACTGGCGGTAGCACTCCGAGCACCAAAGTGACGTTCAAAGACCTCACGGTCAATATCAAGCAATATGGCGGTGTCGGTTTTAATGTCAGTGGATTTGGTTCCATCACTTTCGACTGGTGCGATTTCAATATCACCACTTCCGACGGCATGGCCATGCGTGGCTCTGAAGACGCTTGTACGCCCCATTTGATATTGTGCCAAGCGGACCGAGGTTGGGGCTCCGACAGTCAAGGCAGCGGTTATCGTGGAATAAGTGGCGAAGGGCTGTACGCCTCCAATGTGAAAATCACTCGTGCCATTAAGTATGTCGGTGTGAAGGTGGCAGAGCCAGTGCCTGGACAGAAACCCGCCACCACTGCTACGACAATTAGCTCTGGATATAAAGTTACGTCAGTAACATGGACAAAGAAGATATATAGCCATTTCTCTCCCATGGAAGAGAACGAAACCTTCCAGATTGGACAAATATATAGAGCGTCTATTAATCTTGAAGCTCAAGGCGACAGCTTGTTTGACTATACTGATGATAGCAACGCTGCTGCTATTGTCACCGTCAATGGTAATAACCCCGATCTTTTTAAGGCGAATAGTACGACTGATGCATATATTAGTTACATCTTCCCCGAGGTAGACGGAATCCGTTACGACCTTTGGGTCGGCGGCAAGCAGGTGACAGATGAAAACAAATCGGATGTACTGGGTGACAAAACGGTAAGTTATAACCCGGAGACCACGACCTTGACACTCAGCGGAGCGAACATCCGCGTGAACGAGAAGAGCGGCAACGGCGTCTATGCCATCCGCAATGACTTGACAGGTGCGTTAACTGTCGAGGTGGAAGGCGAGAACACCCTGGCGTCAGAGCAAAGTTCGGCCATCTATTCAAAAGGCAGTGTCACGTTCACAGGCACCGGCACGTTGGGCGCGAGCGGTACGGACGGCCTGGGCATAGGCGGCCAGACATCATCCACCGTAACGGTTGAAGGCGGCGTGCACGCCACTTTCTCCGGTACAAACTATGGCTTCAACGGAAACAAAGACCGTAGCGGCAGTAACGCTAGCATCGTGGTGCGCGGCGAGAAAACCGTATTGGAACTGTCCGGTTCCAGCCAGGCGGCATACGCGTTGAGGGGCTTGACACTGAACGACGGGCTCGCCATTACGAAACCTGAAGGCGGGCGTTACAAGCCGGCGGGCCGCACCGGCGGCAACACGATAGTTGACGCCAACGGCGACACGGCCAAGGAAGTGACGATAGCAGCGCCATACAACCGCGCCGACGTGAACCGTGACGGTGCAGTGGACAGTGCGGACATCGTGGCAGTGATTAAAGAAATGCCTGACGGCGACAAGAAAGCCGACGTGAATGGCGATGGCGCCATCGACTCGGCGGACATCGTGGCTGTGATTAAAGCTATGAAATAGGGATTCATAGAGGTAAGATAGGGTTCTATACGGCCTATCACTTCTTATTTGACCCTACAAAATAGCGGCGCCTCGAATATTCGAGACGCCGCCTTTAATTTTTGAGACGCCGCCTTTAATTTTTGAAACGCCGCTTGTGATTTTCGAGGCGCCGCTTCTGTTTTGAAAAATATTTTGTGAATATAGATATGATGAGAAACATGGCGAAATTGGCTCATATCAGAAAAAAGTTGTAATTTTGTGTCGATATTATTGTAAAGATTAGGTTTAAAACATAAGAATTATGAAGAAAATGTTAGTGTTGGCCGGTGTTGTGCTGGCTATGTTGACGGCTTGCAAGGAACAGGCTGATTTGACTCTATCTGGACTCAATCCTCAGGATTTTGAGTTGACAATTGACAGTGTGGATTGCCACCTGTTTACTTTGAAGAACGGTAATGGCATGGAAGTGTGCATTACTAATTTTGGCGGACGCATCGTGAGCATTATGGTGCCCGACAAGGAAGGAGAAATGAAAGATGTAGTGCTCGGTTTCGATAGCATAGGGAAGTTTCAACGAATTCCCAGTGACTTCGGTGCTGCCATCGGTCGTTATGCCAACCGCATCAATCAGGGCAAGATTACGGTCGCAGGAAAGGAAATCCAGTTGCCTAGGAACAATTACGGCCACACTTTGCATGGTGGGCCGAACGGCTGGCAGTATAAGATGTATGAGGCCAATCAAGTAGATTCAACCACGCTGGAGTTGACGCTTGTGTCGCCTGATGGTGATGAGAATTTCCCCGGAACGGTAACTGCGAAAGTGGTGTACACACTTACTGAGGACAATGCCATAGATATTCAGTATGAAGCCACGACTGATGCCGAGACCGTGGTGAATCTGACGAACCATGCTTATTTCAATCTGAACGGAGACCCGACAATCCCCGTGACAAACGATACTCTCTACATCAATGCAGATAAGTTCACTCCGGTAGACAGTACGTTCATGACAAGTGGAGCCATTGCTTCGGTGTTTGAAACGCCGCTGGATTTCACTAAGCCGACTACGATCGGTGAGCGTATAGGTGAGACGAATAATGAGCAGATTAAGAATGCCAATGGCTACGACCACAACTGGGTTTTGAACACGAACGGTGATGTCGAGCAGGTGGCCGCCCGTGTTATTTCGCCTATCACTGGCATTGTTCTTGAGGTGTATACCGATCAGGTCGGCCTGCAGGTTTATACTGGCAATTTCCTTGATGGAACAGTGGTTGGTAAGGGTGGCGTGGCCTATCCGCTACGTGGTGCCATATGCTTGGAAAGCCAGGTGTACCCTGATAGTCCTAACAAGTGGATTAAAGGTGTGAAAGGATGGCCTAATCCTTATCTGAAGCCTGGCGAAACGTACAAGCATCACACGATATTTAAATTTTTGGTGCAGAAATAATCTGAGAAAATAGAGAAAAGCTTTGGCATTGGCCTTGTCCCCGGTTTTTTCTTGCATGTCGGAACAAGCGTCAGTGCCAAAGCAATTTTAATGTCAAAATGGCTGATATTGCACTTTTAGCTTCGGGCGGTGTGGACAGTGCTGTGGCCACACATCTCCTGTGTGAGCGTGGCGAGAAGCCAACTCTTTTTTACATCATTATTGGTGCGCACGAAGATGATGAGTTTTCCTGTACTATGGAGGAAGACTTGGAGATGGTGAACCTGTTAGCTCGCCAATATGGCCTTAAGGTGGAGACGGTAGACTTGCATAAGGACTATTGGGACCGAGTCGTGGCTTATCTGGTCGACCGTGTGAAACGCGGACTGACACCTAATCCCGACGTGATGTGCAACAGCCTAATAAAATTCGGATGTTTTTACGATCGGGTGGGATGCCATTTTGATAAAACCGTAACTGGGCATTATGCAACGACTGTAATGAAGGACGGAGTGAAATATCTTGCCACGGCGGCCGATCCTGTGAAAGACCAGACCGATTTCCTTTGTCAAATTACGCCAGAACAGTTGGCCCGTCTTGAGTTTCCCGTCGGCAGAATGCCTAAGAGTGACGTGCGTGCCATAGCTGGGCGCCATAATCTGGCTCCAGCTCACCGGCGCGACAGTCAAGGTATCTGTTTTCTTGGTAATACGACATACGATGCTCTGCTGAAGCATTACCTGGGCGAACGCGAGGGTGACATTGTGGAGTGGGAGACGCGCGAAAAGCTGGGTAAGCATCCCGGTTATTGGTTCTATACGATTGGTCAGCGCAAAGGTTTGCGTTTAAGCGGAGGCCCGTGGTTTGTTGTTGAAAAAGACACACGCAAAAACCGGGTCTATGTGTCCAGAGCCGAAGATACTGCTCTGAGAACTTGTGATTCGTTCCGTTTGGCTGACTTTCACGCCATTTCTGAAGGGTCTCTCTCCATGCTGAATACGACTAAGGATATTCAATTTAAGATACGCCATTCACCAGAATTTGAAAGTGGTGTGCTCGATGTCGTAAGTGATCAATTCAACATCCGTTCTGACCGTAGGATAACTGGAGTTGCCCCCGGTCAGTTTGCGGTAATATATGTGCCATACGGCGACGGGCGCAAGTTGTGCTTGGGTAGCGGTGAAATACGTACGGAGCGTTTACACCGGTCTCAGGTATTTTGATTTCATAATACCATTTTGTAAACAGCAGTTTCTAAATAACGCATATTTTGGCTCTTTTGTTGTCGAATTATGCGGATATTCGAACAAAAATGTATGATTTATGCAATATAATTTGAGTAAAAGCGGTTTTTATGCTGTTTTCTGCGTAATTTTGCATGAGTATCGAAAATAATATACCGTTATATATGGCACAAAAGAAAGACCGCCTGAAAGTATTGAGGCAATTGCTCGAGAAAAAAGTGTATGACAATCAGGATGAATTGTTGATAGACTTGGAAAAAGAGGGTTATAAAACGACTCAGTCCACGTTGTCGCGTGACATGCGGGCCATGCAAGTGTACAGGGTGTACAATGCTGTCGGCAGAGCCATTTATGTGCTGCCCACGGTGGGGGTGGCCAATCGCGTGTCGCAAAGAAAGAACCGTGAGCGGTTAGCCCAAAGTTTTGGATTTATTTCGCTGGAATTTTCGGGAAACATCGCTGTTCTTAAGACGCTCAACGGCTATGCCAACACGTTGGCCGTAGAAATAGATACCCACAGTCATCCCGACATTCTCGGTTCTTTAGCCGGCGATGACACATTGTTGCTCGTGTTGCGCGAAGGTGCTTCTCGCGATGTGGTACATGACATACTGAGAGACTTGATTCCGAGTTATGAAAGTTGAGTAAATAACAGACGAACGAGATGACAGAATATAATGATGGGATACGCGTGTTCGTAGCTGACGCTTCGTGTGAAAAATACGTTGACACCATTCTTGAAACAATTACCAACGCGGCTAAAGTGCGCGGTTCAGGCATTGCCAAGCGCACCCACGAGTATCTTACCCAAAAGATGCGTGAGCGCAAAGCAATCTTGGCGCTCAAGGGTGAGGAGTTCGCCGGCTTTTGTTACATAGAAAGTTGGGAGAACAAGCATTATGTGGCCAATTCTGGTCTGATTGTCGTGGACAAATTCCGCGGTCATCACTTGGCGACACGCATTAAGGAAGTCGCATTTACCTTAAGCCGCTTGCGTTGGCCGAAAGCGAAACTTTTTGGTCTGACAAGCAGCGGGCCGGTGATGAAGATAAATACCCGGTTGGGCTATGTGCCCGTTCCTTTCTCTGAATTGACTCAGGACGATGACTACTGGAAGGGGTGTGGGACGCCGGAAAACCCCTGCTGTATCAATTGTGACGTCTTGGCTCGCACAGGTCGCAAATATTGTGTTTGCACAGGTATGCTCTATGACCCGGCTGACCACGAGGGAGAGCCATTGCCTGTGGAATTGCCGCCGGATGTGGTCGCCTTAGTCAAGAAAGCGGCGGAATTGGATTTGAGATAGAAAACGAAATAATTGAGATAATAATTCTTACATCAAACATAGTAAATCCTATGACAAAGAAGAAAGTTGTGGTCGCTTATAGCGGCGGTTTGGATACCAGTTATACCGTGATGTATCTGGCAAAAGAGAAAGGCTACGAAGTCTATGCGGCTTGCGCTAATACGGGTGGCTTTTCAGCAGAACAGCTGAAGAAGAATGAAGAAAACGCATATAAGTTGGGAGCTAAAGCTTACGTGACGCTTGACGTGACTCAGGAGTATTACGAAAAGAGCCTGAAGTACATGATATTCGGTAATGTCATGCGTAATAACTGCTATCCCATCTCCGTGTCTTCAGAACGTATTTTCCAAGCCATAGCCATTGCGCGCTATGCCAAAGAAATCGGGGCCGATGCCATAGCTCACGGTTCCACAGGTGCGGGTAACGATCAGATTAGGTTTGACATGACATTTCTGGTAATGGCTCCCGGTGTCGACATCATCACGTTGACGCGTGACAAGGCGCTCAGCCGTAAGGAGGAAGTCGATTATTTGAACGCCAATGGTTTTGATGCTGATTTTGCAAAACTGAAATACTCGTACAATGTAGGCATATGGGGCACCAGTATCTGCGGCGGAGAATTGCTTGACTCCGCTCAAGGGCTTCCGGAAGAGGCTTACCTGAAACATGTAACCCGACAAGACGAGTCGTTGTTAAAGATAACTTTTGAGAAAGGTGAGATAGTGGCTGTCAATGATGAGCATTACAGCGACAAA
This sequence comes from uncultured Prevotellaceae bacterium, assembly GCA_947306605.1. GTDB lineage: Bacteria > Bacteroidota > Bacteroidia > Bacteroidales > Bacteroidaceae > UBA6382. The sequence continues at coordinate 6,464 of CAMZHB010000072.1, forward strand.
GTGGCTGCCATTCAGAAAATAGAAGAAATTGGTGCCGCCTATGGTATAGGTCGTGACTGCAATGTTGGCGACACTATAATAGGAATCAAAGGTCGCGTGGGCTTCGAGGCGGCTGCTCCGAAACTAATCATAGAGGCGCACCGTTTACTCGAAAAGAGTACGCTCAGTAAATGGCAACAGTATTGGAAAGACCAAGTTGCGCAGTGGTATGGCATGTTTCTTCACGAGAGTCAATATCTTGAGCCCGTCATGCCCGATATTGAGGCCATGTTAACCAGTAGTCAGCGCCACGTTAACGGAACTGCCATCTTGAAACTGCGTCCTCTGGGCTTCGAAACCGTAGGTGTGGACAGCCAAGACGACCTTCTTAAATCCAAACTGGGAGAATATGGCGAGATGCAGCATGGTTGGACTTCCGAAGAGGCAAAAGGCTTCATCAAAGTACTGAGTACACCGCTGCGTGTTTATTATGGTATTCACAAAGACGAAAAAAGATAAAACTGATGGACAAAAAATTTTATTTATCATCAACTGATTGTATGGTTGGTGGCGTATGCGGAGGATTAGCTGAATATTTCGGAATAGATTCTCTGATTGTGCGCATCATATTCGTGGTATTGGTCTTCGGATTCTGCACAGGCATCTTGGCATATTTGCTGTTGTGGATTCTTGCGCCCAGACGCATCTAACGACGTGCCCATGATTAGGATTGGTATTATTGGTGGCGCCGGTTATGCCGCAGGTGAACTGATACGTGTTCTTTTGTGTCATCCCGAAGCCGATATCCGTTTCGTCAACAGCACAAGTAATGCCGGCAATCTCCTTAGTGACGTGCACGAAGGCATATATGGCGAGACCGATTTGCGGTTTACCGACGCGCTACCCTTTGATGAGGTCGACGTGGTCTTCTTTTGCTTTGGCCATGGCAAGAGTACGCAGTTCCTGAACGAACATTGCGTGCCCTCACACGTACGTATCATTGATTTTGCCCAAGATTTTCGATTGACAAGTCCCGGCAACGATTACGTATATGGCTTGCCTGAGCTGTCAAGTTCCGCTATCCGTGTGGCACATCACGTTGCCAATCCCGGATGTTTCGCCACGTGTATCCAATTGGCCCTTTTGCCCCTCGCTGCTGCGGGCATGCTCAAGGGCAACATCATGGTGAATGCTATTACAGGCAGCACAGGCGCTGGCGTGAAGCCTACAGAAAAAACGCACTTCAGT
>CAMZHB010000073.1 GCA_947306605.1 uncultured Prevotellaceae bacterium
CGCGGCACCGGGACGGGCAAATCAGAAACGGCGTCTCAAAATTCTGAAACGCCGCTTCTGCGGACAAAAGTCCGACCTCGGGGGAGAGATATCGGACCTCTATATACGCTATGTCAAAATAATATATCTATATACGTATCACTTTAATTAAAGCAATGCATATGCTTCGTCAATCATAGCTTTCGCTAATGCTTCGGCTTCGGCCTCAGTAGCCGCTTCCGTGTATACACGGATAATGGGTTCCGTATTACTCTTACGGAGATGTACCCACTTGTCTGGGAAATCAATTTTTACTCCGTCAATATCAGTAATCTGTTCTCCCTTGTGTGCCTCTTTGACTTTCTGAAGTAAACCATCCACATCGGTTCCGGGCTGTAGGTCTATTCTATTCTTTGAAATGACATATGACGGAAGGGTTGCACGCATTTCGCTTGTTTTCTTCCCTGTTTTTGCCAAATAGGTTAATATCAAAGCTATTCCAACGAGAGCGTCACGTCCATAATGGGCTGCGGGATAAATGACTCCGCCGTTGCCTTCGCCACCGATGACAGCCCCGACTTCTTTCATTTTAGTTACCACATTTACTTCACCCACCGCTGCCGGAGTATATGTGCCTCCATGCTTTACGGTCACATCACGCAATGCACGTGTGGAACTCAAATTGGATACAGTATTGCCAGATGTATGCTGTAAAACGTAGTCAGCCACTGTTACCAGAGTATATTCCTCACCATACATGCGTCCGTCTTCACAGAATAGAGCCAAGCGGTCTACATCGGGATCGACAACGAATCCGATATCCTGACCGCCCTTTTGCATTAGGGCCTTAAGGTCACTCAAATTCTTTTCCAGAGGTTCGGGATTATGTTGGAAATCACCCGTCGGCTCCATATAAAGTCCAGTAACATGTTTTACACCTAACTGTTCTAACAACTGGGGCAAGATAATACCACCAACTGAATTGACACAATCAAGAGCGACATGGAAATCAGCTTTGCTAATCGCATCAACATCGACCAATTCCAAAGATTTGACCAAGTCTATGTGTTTTTGTCCATATGAAAAGTCTTCTGTGTATTTTCCGACATGATCCACATCAGCATAATCAAACACGTCGGTTTGTTCAGCTAAAGAAATCACTTCTTCAGCCTCTGCTTTATTCAAGAACTCACCGTCTTCATTCAATAACTTTAATGCATTCCATTGACGCGGGTTGTGACTGGCAGTTAAAATGAGTCCTCCACAAGCTTTCGACATCGTCACGGCCAATTCCGTTGTTGGAGTTGAAGCCAAACCAATATTCAAAACATCGTAGCCACAGCCCATCAGTGTGCCACATACCACTTTAGAAACCATGTCGCCAGAAATACGTGCGTCACGTCCAACGACAATGGTGTTACCTGCACACTTGCACATTCTGCGACGCTGTATCGCATAGGCTGTAACAAACTTTACTATATCTAGTGGATTTAGCGTGTCGCCCGTGTGGCCACCGATTGTTCCGCGAAAGCCAGAAATTGTTTTAATTAGAGTCATTTCTTTTTTACTTGAATTGTTAATCTTATGTTCATTCTATCATCGTGCATACACTGTGAAGCTCTTCACGACCGTCACTTCGCCCATCAATGGAGTATACACATATATTGCGTTCCCGCTAGGGATAGTTCCACTAATTGTCTTATTAGTTGATTGGCCTGATATATTATATCGTCCATGGAAAGTTATTCTATACCGTCCTGGATATTCTGGCGTCTTAAACGTACATGTAGGATTGGTCGAATTATCCGTATACAACACAGCATTCACATAAGACATTGTCGAATCATTCGGTTCATACATATTTGCATCCCATCGGTACTCTACTCTATCCAACAGTATACCTTTTGAATTTTGCACTGCAGTTGCAGTAACCCGCTGATCCGTCAACAACCTCTCCTCACTAAACGAAATATCATTAAAAATCGGAAGTCTTGATTCGTACTTGTCATCATCATCAGAACATGCCGACAAGCTACATATAACAATTGAACCAATCAACAAAAAAACTAATTTCCTCATACTTATTTCCTTTCCTTTTTATTTTAACGGAATACTTCCTTATTTATTATTTACATGGGCTCAGTTGTTTCAACTCATCATATAAACGGTGTACAGGCAGGCCCATCACATTATAAAAACTGCCACTAATTCGTTTCACTCCAATCATCCCTATCCATTCCTGAACACCATAGGCACCAGCCTTATCCAAAGGGAGATACTTTTCCACATAATAATCAACCTCGTCTCGCGTAAGAGAAGCGAAAGTCACATCAGATGAAACAGAAAAAGTTTTTTCCTGAGTAGCAGTCAACAAAGTAACACCAGTTATTACCTGATGTGTTTTCCCGCTCAATGCATGAAGCATTTCCTTTGCTTCTGTTGTCGTTGCTGGTTTGCCATACACCACATTGTCAAGACAGACAATGGTGTCCGCTGCAATTATTAATGTATTTGCATTCGCAGGGGGCACACAGTGACGAGCTTTCTCTTGTGAAAGATACATAGGTATTTCCTCTCCTTTTAATTCCTGAGGATAACATTCATTGACAACCGATACTCCAACCGAGAAATCCAAGCCAAGACTTCGTAATAGTTCCTGACGTCGGGGAGAATGGCTTACCAACATAATCTCATAGCCTTCAAGATTCTTCAGAGTAGCCATATATTACCAACCAAAAGCTTTCTTATCCATAGTCCATTTACCTTGTGCACGCATTACCTGTTCCAACACGTCGCGCACACAACCTTCCCCTCCACAATAAGGAGAGACGTAGCATGCAAGTTCACGTATTTCCGTAGCAGCGTCATTAGGACAGCATCCACATCCACAAGTCTGCATCACTTCATAATCCGGAATGTCATCACCCATAAACATCACCTCTTCTGGCGAGAGCCTGTATTTCTCCAAAAGTTGCTTGAAGACATCTATCTTCACACTACTTCCCAAACAAACATCTTTCACTCCCAAACCGAGGTATCGCTTTTCGACTGGCGTAGACTTAGCACCTGAGATAATGCACACGATCAGCCCTCTCTTCACGGCAAGTTGAATGGCATATCCGTCTTTAATGTTTACGGTGCGCATGGGAAGCCCGTCCTCAGACAACGATACCGTCTCACGACTCAAAACACCGTCTACATCAAACATCACCGCGCGTATCTTCTTTAAGTCGTAATTTATCATGTTTCGCAAATCTTCTTAACTACTTTATCTTCATGTATAGACATTCTTTGAATGTCATCACTCATCAACTTATACAGTCTGGCCTTTATCCTGTCACCCATCAAAGCCTCCATGTGGGCCGTCATTACGGTCTTGTCGCCACGCACGGCAGGCCCCGTCTGAGCCAATCTTGGAGAAAGTGTGTGCACTTTCTTCGTTGTTTCATCTATCAACGGCAACAGCAGTTCAAACGGCAGTTCAGATGACTTCAATAATTCTTCTGCCAATGCATAACAATGATTTGTGAAGTTACAAGCAAATACTGCCGCCACATGCAAACGGGCACGTCCCTCGCCAGACAATTCAAAAATTCTCGACGACAGCGATGCTGCAAACTTTCGCAGTTGTCTCATCGCCGCATTCGATGATGCCTCAATAAAACAAGGGACTGTATCGAAGTCAACTTCGCGCTCTCGCGAAAACGTCTGCATTGGGTAAAACACACCATACCACTTTGCCATGCCACTTAGGACAGACATCGGCAGACTACCTGCTGTGTGTATACACAAAGCTCCTTCGGGAACATACAAATGGCGAGCAACATCTGCCACGCCCTCATCGGCAACAGCCACAACATACACATCAGCATCTTGGGGCAATGTTTCCAATGAAGTTGAAAACTCAGTGTTAAGTTTCTGCCCCAACAACGACGCCGAAGCCAACCTGCGGCTCCATATGGCCGACACCTTGTGCCCCGCCTTCAACAACGCTGGCCCTATACTGCTGGCAACACCGCCTGCACCGACAAGAACTACATTCATCCTAAGGACTTTTTAGGTATTATCAATTGCAAACTTAGCCATTTTTTGACACATAACCTCCGTTTACAACCTTTAATTATTCAAAAAGCCTGAGTTTTTCTCCTATTACAGGTTTTTATTCGTATTTTTGCAATACAAAAGAAAAAAATGAGGGTCAAATTTGCTATTATAAGCCCAAACGCGCTACAAAGTATGGGCATGAAACGTTTACTTCAGTTCCTCGTGCCTGCAGCCGAGGTCTGTCTCTTTTATAATGCCGAGGAATTGGCGGCACAAGTGAGTCACCGTTTCATACATTATTTTGTGTCGGCCGATGTAATAACCTCACGCCCGGCCATGTTCGAAGAGATAGCACACAAAACCGTTGTTCTGACAAGTGGTAATGACAACAATAAGAGCATACCCCCTGTCTTTCACACGATCAATGTGGACGTCCCTGCCAACATTCTGATAAAAGAAATGACCACGCTCATGCAACGCGGCCACGCCCCAATGGTAGGAACACAGTCCAGCCTGCCCGCAACCATGAAAACTGGAAGTGAAACCATAACCAAGCCATTGACACGGCGCGAGGCTGAAGTTCTCAAACAAGTGGCCATAGGGCGTTCCAGTAAAGAGATTGCCGACAGTCTGTGCATCAGTCCGTCAACAGTCATCAGCCACCGCAAGAGCATCATGGAGAAACTCAATGCTCATTCGGCGACAAAATTAGTGATGTTTGCCGTCACACACGGATGGGTGCGTACAGAAGACATTATATAAAGAATTTGTAAGTACACAACCTATATTATCAAGACATGGGCAGGCAAAATAAATTTGCCTGCCCATGTCCTTTACTCAAAGGCTGTAATTATAAACTCAATCTCACATCAACGCCACACTGCATGGGCATTCCTTTTTGGTAGAAGCCGCGATTCATGGACTGAAAATAGAATGCTTTATACGATTCTTGAGTCAGATTTCTCCCCCAGAAATCTACGCTGACTTTATTAAAATCAAATTTCAAGTGAGTGCCAAGAAGGGCATAAAAATTCTGATATACATCGTTCGATTCCGTCCAATACATTCTGCCAAAGCCACTGATGTTAGCCCCTATTGTAATTGCACGGAGAAGCGAGCCTTTCAAGGGCTGGCAGAAATCAGCCACGACGCCCATAGTATGTTCCGGAATGAAAGGAATGCGATTGCCTGTGTAATCAATGCCGTTCCCGACACTGTATTTGTGGAATACGGCGTGTGTATAGCCATAATTGGCCGACAACGACAGTTTGTTATTTAACAAACGGCTGTTCAGCGCGGCTTCAAGGCCACATGTGTGGCTCTGTCCGGCATTTACCATCATACGGCCGAAACCTGCGGGAGAGAACCGGGCAATCTGCTGGTCGTGTGTATCGGTAAAGTATACAGAAACATCGACATTCAACGTCTTATCAATGATATCAAGATGAGTACCTGCTTCATAATTCCAACAATATTCGGGACGGTAAGTGACTGCATCTGATACTTTGGGTAATTCTGTCAGGGGTATGTTATCCACTATGGCTTGTCGTATCGACAAAAACATATCCTTCATCGCCGGAATCCGCTCAGCGTGCTGCGTCATCACATCATAGCAGTAATCACGTACGCCCGTCATCATGTCATTCTGCATCACAGTGTTCATCAAGTCAGAAAACATCTGGCCGTTATAGCCTCCGGCACGCAGGCCCTTTGATACGGAAAGATACACATTGCCCTTGCCGCGCGGGAAATCGTATTGCACGGCAGCTTTGGGCAACAAATGCGTATAATCATTGCGCAAATTCCCGCGCAGAACGGTCGTAGTCGCCATATCAGCCGACACGCTGTGGGTCGGCATCGAGAAATGATAATCCACGGGGCCACCTGAGACGTAATGGAACTGTTGATGCTCATAGTCAAGCCGCAATCCGAGCGTCAATCCCAAACGTGGGATAAAGCAATCGTGCACTGTGCCTTGAAAGAATGCGGCACCGCCCAGCACAGGTGACCTGAAATAGCCGGGAAGCAGGAACGAGGCATCCGTAACCTCAAGATACATCGGCATAGACTGAGTGACAGGACGGCCAGTCCTGGGATTCGTGACCGTAATTACGGGTGTGGGGATATGAGACGCGACATTGGCGTTAATCATGCCCACACCGTCACCATAGAAACGGACAGGACCGTGCGTACGCATGGCTTCCCACATGCCAAACAGGCCTCCGGTCCACTCCCATCGCTTTTGCGGCAGACTTTTAAGGATTATCTCCTCAGTAAGTGTATTGGCGTTTTGTTTTTGTTTGAGAGTATAATAGTCAAGTCCGGTAAAGTCCTGGTCCATATACATCCTGTCGGCCAGCAACTGGTATCCGGTCACTGACGAAAGCGTGAACAGCGGCAACTTGTAGGATGCCGTTAAACCTGTGTTCAACAAATGGCGGCGGTAGCTGCTGTTGCGGTTGGCCGATATCTGGCCTACTGCATCGGATAACGTTTCTTCACCCTGCACAACGCCATCATAAAAATAAGGATAAGCGTCTTCGTCGGTATGTTCATAGGATGCGGTGAAGTCCAGGTTCCACTTGTCTTTTTGATAAACCACCCTGCCGCGTACACCACCCTGCATTTTTCCGCCTGTACGGCTTCCCGTCGTACTGTTGTGCCATACGCCATGATTTCTGTCATAATAAGCGCCGACGGAATAGCCTAAAGATTCCGACGCCTTTTGGTTAGTCATTACCGATACATACCTGCGGGCATCGCGTGTGGACACGCCCGTGGCAATGTTTGTGCCCTGCTTTCGCAAAGGGTTTATCGTGTTAATGCGCAACAAACCTCCCATCGCGTTACGCCCGTACAGTGTGGCCTGAGGCCCACGCAGCACGTCGATTCTGCTTATTCCGAGAAGGTTGAAACTATATGCGCTGCGTTCTACCGTAGGTACATTGTCCACATACAAACCTACAGCCGGGGTATTCAGACGTGAACCGACGCCTCTGATATATATGGCTGCCGATTGCGAACTTCCGTATGACGGCATATGGAAATTGGCGGCGTAACCTGAGATATCGTTAAGTGAAGCGCCGTTTTGCGGAGCATTTTCTCCCGATACAATTACAGTAGACGAGACAGGCATGTTGCGAAGTTTGTCGGTTTGTTTCGGAGATGCCACTACCACGGCCTCTTCCATGTCAATGGTACGTATAGTGTCGGCTTGCACCGTCGTTTCTTCACCATACACTGCAGCATCCCTGTTTTCAGCACCGGCAAAAAGGACGTGGGCCGTCGCAAACAGGCTCAACAATATCAGTTCTTTCATATTCAAAAATTTTTGTTGCAAAGTTACAATCGTTACTGCAGATAAAAAATCCCTATTTTAGGGGATTTTTCGTCCACGAGCCACATAGAAAAAAGCAGAAGCCACATAATTCCGCCCATGTCGGATATAAATCAGACGAAACCGGACATGGCGCGACATACGTGGAAGAGAAGATTACTTGTTCCAAGTTCCGCAATGAGGACACCGGCCCTGCCCCTTCACAGGTCTGCCACAGTGTCCGCACAGAAGGTTTGTCGAGCCCTGTTTGTACCATTTCCATACAATAAATGCGGCACACGGGATGAAGCATACCAAACACCACCACACGGAAGGCAGGAATGAGAAG
>CAMZHB010000074.1 GCA_947306605.1 uncultured Prevotellaceae bacterium
GTGCTGACGAGCTTTTTCATGCCGCGGTACTTCAGAAGGTTGTCCACGACGGGTTCTTTGGCCCGCAGTTCTTCCAGCACGGCTTCCGACGTGACGTACTGCCCGCCTTTGGTCTTCTTGGGCTTCTCCAACAAGTGCATTTGGCCGAACAGGATGTCGCCCACTTGTTTTGGTGAAGAGAGGTTGAACTGATGACCGGAGAGTTTGAATACTTGTTGCTCGTAGTCGAGCATGCGTCGGGTGAGTATCTTTGAAATTTCGCGGAGGGTGGCGGTGTCGAGCAGCACGCCGCTTTGCTCCATGCGCGCCAGAACGGGCACCAGGGGCATTTCAATGTCGCGGAACAGTTTCTCGGTATTCATGCGCTGCATTTCCGCTTCGAGTCGCGGACGAAGACGCAAAATCATGTCGGCTCGCTCGGTGGTAAATGCCGCACGCAGTTCATCGGGCAGGAAACGCATGTCGCGCTCCTCTTCCCACTTCGTGCCGAAGTAGTCGTCAAGCGTACGTCCGCCGTGGTGCAGGTAGATAGTGCCGATGTAACTGAGGTAATGCTTCAGTTCCGGCTGAATCAGGTAGTGAGCCAGCATCGTGTCAAAGAGCGGACCGTCAAGAAGGATATTGTAGTTGCCGAGCATCACCATGGCCAACTTGATGTCGTGTCCTGTCTTTTCGATGTCGGGACTTTCAAACATGGGTCGCAGTTCGTCCAACAGCGTGGGGTCGTTGTCGCAGTCCACGTACCATGTGTCGCCGGGAGCCAGGGCGATGCCCACGCCGACGATTTCGGCGTTGATGGCATCCTGCGTGGAGGCGGCAAGGCTAAATGCACACTGTTTGTTCGACAGGATTTTCTCAACCAATTCTTTCGTTTTCTTCTTAGTATCACAGACTTGAGTCGTTGAACCTTCGAATTTTTCGGGCTTGAAATTCTCGTATTTTGGACCGCTCGTCCCTTCGTCCGCATTTGAGCCAAAGAGATCGAGTTGTTGCACGTTGCCGACTGCCTGCACAGGTGTTTTTTCGGCGACAGGCTCAACGGGAGGAGCGAACAGATCTCCCTCGTTTTTCTGTACCGCGGGAGTCTCGCCACAGATTTTTTTGATGAGCGAGCGGAACTCCAAATCTTCAAAAATCGATTTCAAGGTCTCCATGTCGGGGGCCTTTTTTTGGAGGTTGTCCGGATTAAAATCCAGAGGAACGTCGCGACGGATGGTCACCAGGTATTTTGAAAACATCACCTGTTCGCGGTTCGCTTCAATTTTCTCGCGCAGTTTTCCTTTAATTTCATTCAGATGTTCGTAAATTCCCTCGATAGTTCCGTGGTTTTTTATCAACGTGACAGCCGTCTTTTCCCCCACCCCGGGACAGCCCGGAATGTTGTCGGACGCGTCGCCCATGAGTCCCAGGATGTCGATGACCTGTTGTGGTGATTCGATGTCGTATTTGGCTTTCACTTCCTCCGGTCCCATCATGACGAGTCCGCCGGTGGTGGGCTTCAGTTGGCTGATGTGGGACGTTACCAGTTGGCCGTAGTCCTTGTCGGGTGTCACCATGACGGTTTCCATTCCTGCGGTTTCGGCTGTCGTGGCCAGCGTTCCGATGACGTCGTCGGCTTCAAAACCAGGCACTTCCAGTATGGGAATGTTGTAAGCGCGAATGATGTCCTTGATGATGGGAACCGATTTACGGATATCCTCCGGCGTGCTTTCGCGTTGTGCCTTATATTCCTTGTAAGCCTCATGGCGGAACGTTGGTCCCGCAGGGTCAAAGGCCACGCCGATGTGGGTCAGGTCGCTCTTGTGCCTGATTTCTTCCAACGTGTTTACAAAGCCGAATATGGCCGATGTATTCAGGCCTTTTGAATTGAAGCGGGGGGCGCGTATCAGCGCGTAGTAGGCGCGGTAAATCAGTGCGTAGGCGTCGAGTAAATACAGTTTTCCCATTTCTTTCGTCTATTTTGCTGTAAAAATAGGAAAAATAAACGAGGTGTTCGCGATTTATTCGTAATTTTGCGCAATAAATTTGCAAATTAGTGAATCAGTTAGAGCAAATCAAGCAACCCATAGCCGCAGATTTGGTGCGTTTCAACGAGATTTTCGACGGCACTCTGAAACATCCGAATCCCTTGCTGCATCGTGTTTTCCAGCACATTCTGATGCGTAAGGGCAAGCTCATGCGCCCCACCCTGCTGCTCCTTTCGGCCCGTGAGTTCGGCCAGCCCACCGAAGCCACCTATCTTTCGGCCGTCATGCTTGAGTTGCTCCACACCGCCTCGTTGGTCCACGACGACGTGGTGGACGAGAGCGACGAACGTCGCGGACAGTCGGCCGTGCACTCCGATTTCGGCAACAACGTGGCCGTGCTTGTGGGCGACTATCTCCTGTCTTCCTCGCTCGAAAAGGCCGCTGAGACGGGCAACATGCGTATCGTAGAGCATATTTCGCGACTTGGCAAGAACCTCGCTTCGGGAGAAATCATCCAGCTCTCAAATACCGAAACCGACATCCTTTCGGAGGAAACTTATTTCGATGTCATCCGCCTCAAAACCGCCTCTCTTTTCATTGAAGCCGCCATGCTCGGAGCCATTTCTGTCGGCGCCGACGAAACGGCCGTGCAGCGCATGAGCCGTTTCGGCGAAATCATAGGACTGTGTTTCCAAATAAAGGACGATATCTTCGATTATTCCGCCAATTCTGACATCGGAAAACCTACAGGAAGCGACATGGCCGAGGGCAAACTGACGCTCCCTGCCCTACTCGCTCTCAAAAGTCACGGCAACGATGCGTGGCGCGCTTTGGCTCGCAAGGTAAAGACTTGCCTGGCTTCTAAAGACGACATTGCACGATTGGTGGAATTTACCAAAACCTCCGGTGGAATCGAAGATTCTTACACGGTGATGGAACAACTTTCGGCACAAGCCAGAGCGTTGATTTCCGATTTCCGTCAGGAAGAAATAAAGCAGGCGCTTCTCTCCTACATCGATTTCGTTTCCTCACGCACCATTTGACAACCCCCTGTTTTGGGTGAAATTTTTATCTTCAAAAAAGAGGCCACATGTTTGACGCGCAAAGACGGCGTTTTGGAAATTAGAAACGGCGTCTCAAAATTTCGAAACGCCGCTTCTGTTTTGGAACGTAAAGAACTTGACAAAAAGAATACCTTTTCATTAGGTAAAGATAAAATAACGGCGGGTACTTCAGTTGTGAAGTGCCCGCCATTTTGTACGGTTTCACCGGCAGGTTCGGCCTTAGAAGGCCGTGACGTTTTCGCCTTTGATGGCACTGAGCAGGTTGTTGGCCAGACCGCTGGCGCCGATGCGCAACAGGGTGGGGGTGAGCCAGTCCTGTCCGAGCACTTCCTTGACGATGGAATAGTAATCTACGGCCTGCGCTGCGGTTTTCACGCCTCCGGCTATTTTGAGACCGATGCGCGTACCGGTTTTCTCATAGTATTCCTTGATGGTCTGGCACATCACATAGACGGCGGCGGGTGTGGCTCCCGGTTCAATCTTGCCGGTGGACGTTTTGATGAAGTCGGCACCGCTGTATATGGCCATCAGTGCGGCTTTTTTGATGTTCACGGCCGTTTGCAGTGCACCGGTTTCCAAAATGACTTTCAGAGGAACGTCTTCGCCGCAGACGGCCTTGATTTCCTGTATTTCGTCACACACGGTTTCGTAGTCGCCGTCAAGGAAATAGCCTACGGGCAGCACGGTGTCGATTTCCGTGGCCCCGTCCTTGAGTGCCAGGGCAGTCTCGATGGTTTTCACCTCGGGATAGGTCTGTGAAGCGGGAAATCCGCCCGTGACGGTGCTTATTTCGATGCCGTCGGCTTCGAGGGATTGGCTGACAAGGCTGACGAAACGCGGATAAACACACAGTCCGGCCAGATGGGGGAAGTCGGGGTTGGCGTCGGTAAAGCGGTTGACGCGCTCGGTGAGGGCCAGGATGGCGTCTTCGTTGTCGGTGACACGGAGCGACGTGAGTTCGATGCAACCGAAGAGGAAACGCTTGACTTCAGGCGTGTCGTTCTCGGCAAGCCGTTTTTCAACAATGGTGCGTACTTCTTTTTGTACGATTTCATCGTGCAAATGCAGGTCATATTGCGCCAACACTTGGTCGTATTTGGAACGTTCTGCACCATGTTCGTGGTGATGGCCGCAGTCGCAAGTCTCGTCGTGGTGATGATGGTGATGGTCTGTCATAGTTTGAATCTTTAATGTAGTTTCTGGTTGTTTATATGTCGCGTGGCATCACGCTTGGTTTTCTTTTCCAGTGTTTTATGAAAGGCTTCGGTGAGATTGACGCCCGTCTGGTTGGCCAGGCAGACAAGAACCCACAACACGTCGGCCATTTCTTCGGCCGGGTCTTGCGACTCGCCTTCCTTGAAACTCTGGTCACCGTAGCGGCGTGCCATAACGCGTGCCAGTTCACCGACTTCCTCGGTGAGGCAGGCCATGTTGGTCAACTCGCTGAAATAGCGCACGCCGTACTGTTTGATCCAATCGTCAACAAGCCGTTGCAGATCGTTCAGAGTAAGTACTTCTTTCATTAGAGCAATGATTATCTTTGGTTTACCTTTTTATTCCTTATTCTTCGTGTCCATGCAAATGGTTACGGGTCCGTCGTTGGTCAAACAGACCTGCATGTTTGCGCCAAACTCTCCCGTACCGACACTTTTCCCGATGAAACCGCTCATTTTTGAACAAAACAGTTCGTAAAGAGGAATGGATATGTCGTGCGTGGCGGCGCGGAACCAGGAAGGGCGGTTGCCTTTCTTGTAGGAAGCCATCAGGGTGAATTGGCTGACAACGAGAATGTCGCCTCCGACGTCCATGACGCTGCGGTTCATGACACCGTTTTCGTCGTCGAAGATGCGCAGGGCTCCAATCTTGTTTACCAGCCAGTCGGCGTCGGTTTCGCTGTCGCTTTGTTCTATGCCGAGCAGCACAAGCAGCCCTTGGCCTATTTCGGATTTCACTTGTCCGGCGATGCTGACCGACGCATGGCTTACACGTTGTATGACGGCTCTCATTTGGAATTATTTTATTGTTGTTCAGTGATTTCTATGAAAGGGTGGAGGGCAGAATAGAGTTGATGCCCCCGCTTGTTTCCTATAATGGTCTGTAGAGTTTGCAAGGGAGCTTCATGAATACGTTTGAAACTCTTGAACTCTTTGATAAGCAGTTCTTTGGTTGCTTTTCCAATGCCGGGAATATCGTCAAGCGCAGAGTGCAGTTGGCTCTTGGACCGCTTTTGCCGGTGGAAGGTAATGGCGAAACGGTGAACCTCGTCCTGCATTCGGGTGAGCAAGTGAAAGAGTTCGCTGTTTTGTTTCATGCCGACAACGATGGGCGGGAAACCATAGAGCAGTTCGTTCGTCCGATGACGGTTGTCTTTTGCAAGTCCTGCAATAGGAATTTCCAAATGCAGTTCGTCTTCCACCACTTTTCTGACACATTCCATTTGTCCCTTGCCTCCGTCAGTGATGATGAGGTCGGGGAACGGTTGTTGTTCCTCCGCCATGCGTGAATAGCGGCGACGCACCACCTCCTGCATTGAAGCGTAGTCGTCGGGGCCAACGACGGTTTTGATGTTGTATTTTCGGTATTCTTTCTTTGCCGGCCGAAGTTTTTCAAACACCACGCAGGCTGCCACGGCGTCACTGCCCTGAATGTTTGAGTTGTCGAAGAGTTCTACACGGAGGGGGAGCTTTGGTAGATGCAGGTGCTCCTGGATTTCTTTCATTAGCCGTACGCTCTTTTGCTCCGGATTGAGTTTCTCGGCTTGTTTCAGACGGTCAAATTTATATTGTTTGACGTTAAGTCCTGAAAGTTCAAGCAGTTTTCGCTTGTCGCCGCGCTGGGGAACAGTTTGCGTGATTCCTTGGAGCGGCAGATCGAGTTCAAAAGGAACCACAATTTCTTTCGATGTTGAATGGAAGCGTTCGCGCATTTCAACGATGCCAAGTGTAAGCAATTCTGCTTCGCTCTCGTCCATCTTTTTCCGGTATTCGAACGTGAAGGCTTGTGTGATGCTTCCACGAATGACGTGGAGATAGTTGATGAACGCGGTTTTCTCGTCTGTTTCAATGTTGAATACGTCCAGATTTGTGTTACTCGGATGAACAATCTCGCTTTTTGCCTGGAAGGACCGCAGCATGTCGTAGCGCTCTTTTATGGTCTGAGCTTCTTCAAACCGGAGTTGGCTGGCCAGTTCATCCATGCGTTCCTTCATTTTTGCGAGCACGTTGTCGGTGTTCCCTTTCAGAATTTCACGACACTCGTCAATGTTTTCACAATAGTCTTCACGCGACTGTTTTCCAATGCACGGGGCTTTGCACTTCTTAATTTGGAAATTTAGACAGATGTCGTATTTCCCTTCCCTCACGCCTTTTTCGTTCATGGGCATCATGCATGGACGGGGAAAGTACATTGCCTTGAGCAGGTCGAGCAGGGCGTACATGGTGCCGACGTGAGAGTAAGGGCCGAAGTATTGTCCTCGTTTCAGTTCGATGTTTCGTGTCTTATAAATGCGTGGAAAGTCTTCTTTGGTGATGCAGATGGACGGATAGGTCTTGTCGTCTTTCAGCAGGACGTTGTATTTGGGTTGGTATTGTTTGATAAGGTTATTTTCGAGCAGGAGGGCGTCTTCTTCCGACTTGACGACGATGTATTTTATGTCATGAATTTTGCTAACCAGCATGCTGGTCTTTGCGCTTTGTTGGTCTTTGTTGAAATACGAGCTGACACGGCGTTTCAGGTTCTTGGCTTTCCCCACATAGATAATAACTCCTGAAGCATCGTAGTACTGATAGCTTCCCGGTTTTTCTGGAAGGCTTGTTACGATGCTTTTAAGGCGTTTGATGCGTCCTGAATTATCTGAGCGTGTCATCTCCGGAGTGTTGTTTCACGTGGAACATTTACCGTTTCATAAGAACCAAAAGGACATTGACGTCACTTGGAGAAACCCCAGGAATGCGGCTGGCCTGTGCCAATGTGTCCGGATTAATTCGGGACAATTTTTGCCGGGCTTCGGTGGAGAGTTGATGAATTTTGTTGTAGTTGAAATGCCCGCGGATTCGGATGTTTTCAAGGCGGTGCATTTTCTCAGCTTCCTGACGTTCACGTAAGATATAGCCGCTGTATTTTATTTCGATTTCGGCGGCTTCGGCTGTTTCTTTCTGCTGGTAAGTAATGGCGTCAAGTTTTCTTTTGAAAGAAGGAATCATTTCGGCTAACTTATCGAAGGAAAGTTCCGGTCGCGCAATAAGTTCACTCAACTTGCATCCATAGGTTAGCGGAGTGCTTCCGAAAACTTCCAGTTTACTATTGATTTCCTTTGGTTTTATCGGGAAGTTCTGGCAGAAATGTATGAGGTCGGAAATGGCCGTTTGTTTCGTTTCGAAAAGTTCCGATTCTTCCGTAGAGATGAGTCCGAAGCGTTTGGCAAAAGGAGTCAGCCGGGTGTCGGCATTGTCCTGGCGGAGCAGAATGCGGTATTCGGCACGTGAAGTAAACATGCGGTAGGGTTCGTCCACGCCTTTGGTGACCAAATCGTCGATGA
>CAMZHB010000075.1 GCA_947306605.1 uncultured Prevotellaceae bacterium
TTGAGGCAAATGAAACCTTGGGTAATGAAGAGTTCCGTGTCTTTGTGCTCTTCGATAAGGGGGATGAGGTGCTCGGAGAGGTACTTGATGTCCGGTTCACGCGATTCGTCGATGCGCATGAAGGCGAAGGCGGGGAGTAAGGTGGCTTTGATGCCTTGTTCCTTTAAGTAATTTGTCATCATGTTTGTACTCATGATTTCGCCCTGCGCCAAAATTTCTTTTTCAACGGCGTCGTTGTATTCTTTGTCCGAGAAAGAAAGGAGCATGTTGAATATAGTGTTGAGTATCTCCTTTGTTCTTTTCCGCGTGTCGGATTTAGAATAAAGTTCAGCAACGTGATCGTTGTACTTAGTCCGTAATATGTTTATTATAGCTTGTGCACTTTCCGGATTACCTTTTTTATAGTAGTCCGCAATTTCAACAAGCGAATTGGTAGTGCCTGACATGGCAGAAAGAACCACAAAGTTTTGTTGGCCGTTGTGGATTAGTTTGGCCACTTCCTTGAATCTTTGCGGAGAACCAACTGAGGTTCCGCCGAATTTCATGACTTTCATTGATTCTTAATATTAGTTGTTGATTTAATCGTCGTTGTTCGTACTTTCAATCTCCTCATGTGATTCGGCCATATCTTCTCCAGAAGATTCTGACGTGGAGTTGCTGACTTCAGTCATTGTCTTGTCTTCAAAATTAAACACGCGAGCATTGACCAAATGGATTAGATTTAGATTGTGCGTGCTCATAATGACTGTTGTGCCCGATTGAGTCAGACGGAAAAGAATCTCAAGAATGGCTTTGCTTGTTTCAATGTCGAGATTGCCTGTCGGTTCGTCTGCAATAATCAATTCGGGAGTGTTCAGAATGGCTCTGGCAATGGCCACACGCTGTTGCTCTCCTCCTGAAAGCTCGTGAGGATATTTTTCTTCCTTTCCATTTAGCCCTACCTGGGTTAATACTTCCGTTATGTGGGCCGGAATATCGCTTTTCTTCCAGCCTGTGGCTTTGAGAACAAATTCCAAATTGGCGTAAACGGTTCTGTCAGGAAGTAATTGGAAGTCCTGAAAAATAATACCAAGCCTGCGGCGCAGTTCGGGCAACTTTTTTCGTTTAATGCTTTGCATGTCGTAGTCCAAAACGTATGTCCGGTCTCCTGTAACGGGCAACATGCCGTAGAGTGTGCGTAGAAAGGACGTCTTTCCCGAACCTACTTTTCCCGTAAGGAAGATAAAGTCTCCCTTTTCGGCTTGAAAATTGATGTCATTTAGGATATTGATGCCGTCATAACCGACGGACGCTTTCTGATAGTCGACAATCATGAGATATGAGGGCTTAATGTTTTTTCCATCCGGGATTATGCCGGTTTTCCAATTCTCTTACGACATCTTCGATGCGTATTCCTTTGTATGTAAGCAGAACTATGAGGTGGTAGAACAAATCTGAAGTTTCGTAGACGAGTCTTTCGTCTGTCCCATTGACAGATTCGATGACGGCTTCCAAAGCTTCTTCTCCCACTTTTTGAGCTATGCGATTGATTCCTTCACGAAAAAGCGAGGTGGTATAAGATCCGTCGGGCAGTTCTTGATATCGTTTCTCGATGAAATCTTGTAATTCGGACAAGAACAGAAGTGAGGGACGCTTATTCTGTTCTCCCCAACAGGTATCGGTACCTTTGTGGCACGTAGGTCCCTCCGGGTGAACCAAAACAAGGAGAGTGTCGTTGTCACAATCAACTTTTATTTCAACCAAGTGGAGATAGTTGCCGCTTTCTTCACCTTTTGTCCAAAGACATTTGCGTGTCCGGCTATAGAACGTGACTTTCTTTGTAGAAAGTGTTTTGTCGTATGCTTCTTGGTTCATAAAACCCAGCATAAGGACGTTTTTAGTTTCTGCATCTTGTACAATGGCAGGAACAAGCCCGTTCATTTTTTCAAAATCTATGGTCATGGCTAATCAATTATAGTCTTACGTTAATACCTTCCTGTTTTAGATATGTCTTTAGCTCTTTAATGCTGATTTCTCCATAATGAAAAACGCTCGCAGCCAGAGCTGCGTCACTCTTTCCTTGTTTAAATGTGTCGCGAAAGTCTTCTTTGCATCCCGCACCGCCAGATGCGATGACAGGAATGGGAAGTGTTTCGCTTAGTATGGCTAATGCATCATTGGCAAATCCTTTTTTCACTCCGTCATGATTCATACTGGTAAAAAGAATTTCGCCTGCGCCACGCTCAGAAGCCTCCTTGGCCCACTGAAACAGCCTGTATTCTGTTTTAAGCCGACCTCCATTAAGATAACATACCCATTCATTGTTCTCCAAATGGGCATCAATGGCGACAACACAAACTTGCGAGCCGAAATGTGAGGCTATTTGGCCGATTAGTTCCGGATTGCGAATGGCAGCAGAATTTATGCTGACTTTATCTGCACCGGCGTTGAGCATACGTTCGACATCGCCCAGTTCATTAATACCTCCGCCGACTGTAAAAGGAATAGATATTTCAGCAGCTACACGCTGGACCATATCAGTAAAGGTTTTCCTTCCTTCATGACTCGCAGTGATATCCAGGAATACAAGTTCGTCGGCATTTTCTTCACTGTAACGCTTGCCAAGTTCCACAGGATCTCCTGCAAGGCGCAAATTTATGAAATTTGTACCCTTTACGGTTTGCCCGTTCATAACATCCAAACAAGGAATAATGCGTTTAGCTAAACTCATGGCCGCTTTAACTATGTTAGGTTAAATGATGCGGCCACGTCACTCAGACTAATGTGACCTTCATATATGGCTTTTCCAAAAACAGCTGCGGGAACGCCTGCTCTATCCAAATCTTTCAAATCATCAAGACAACTAACGCCACCGCTTGCAATGAGATGGCACTGCGGATATGCGGACAGTATCTTTGTGTATAAGGGTAAGGCTGTTCCTTGAAGCATTCCGTCTTTGCTAATGTCGGTACAGAGAATCTGTTCAATACCTTTATTAATATAATGACCGATAAAATCGAAAAGATCTACCGGACTTTCTTCTTTCCAACCATTAATGCAAATTCTTTCATTCTTTACATCAGCACCAAGAATGATATGGTCAGCCCCATATTGGGTTATCCATCGCTCAAATATGTCTGGCTTTTTTACAGCTATGCTTCCGATTGTAGCCCATCGGGCTCCGTTGTCAAAAACAGCCTGAATGTCTTCATCAGATTTGATTCCACCTCCGAAATCTACTAATAGCTTTGTCTTAGAGGTGACCTGTTTCAAAATATCCAGATTAACCACGTGACTAGATTTGGCTCCGTCTAAATCAACGATGTGTATACGCTTAAATCCAAGCCGTTCCACTTGCACCGCAAACGATATTGGATCTTGCGGGTAGATTGTTTTTGTCGCGTAGTCTCCTTTGGTCAGTCGTACACACTGTCCACCGATTATATCAATTGAGGGAATAGGTTCAAACATGGCCATTGGAACATTTTTGTGAGTAATCAAGGAAGTTTTTTAGGATACGTTCTCCTACAATTCCGCTTTTTTCCGGATGAAATTGCGTGGCCCAAAAATTATCTTTGGCAAGAGCTGCGCTAAACGGCAGGATGTAGTCATTAGTCGCAATTGTAAAGGGATTAAGAGGCACAAAATAACTGTGGATAAAGTATACGAAAGCGCCTTCGTCAATTCCATTGAAAAGAGGATGCGAGATATTCGTGAGTGTGTCCCATCCCATGTGCGGAATCTTCTGCTCTTGTTTTTCCGGAGTGAAGTGTAAAACTTTTGTGTCGAATATTCCTAAACACGATGTCTCTCCTTCTTCAGAGTAGGTGCACATCAACTGCATGCCAATGCAGATGCCAAGAACTGGCTGTCTGAGATTAGTGATAACTTTGTCCAGTTTATTTGCACGCAAGTAATTCATAGTTTTTGTTGCCTCCCCTTGGCCAGGGAAAATAACACAGTCAGCTTTTCCGATGTCGTTTGCGTTGTCCGTTACATCGGGTTCTATTCCTAGCCGCTTTAATGCGTGTACAACGGAATAGATGTTTCCTGCATTATACTTTATGATAGCAACATTCATTATTTAATATGATCTTGCAATAAGGGCTCTGTATTTTGCCGGTTTCCCAGAAACCATATCCAATCCCAAATTTTCTTGACTTACTCCGTAAGGTATGCAACGGATTGTGGCTTGTGTTTCTTCCTTAATACGAGATTCCGTTTCCGGAGTGCCGTCCCAGGGGCACAAAAAGAAACCACCCTCCTGAATACGTTCCTTAAATTCGTCGTAATTGTCGCACTCGTAAATGTGTGAATCAAGGTATGTCTTGGCTTTCTTGAAAATATTTGTTTGGATGTCTGAAAGCAGACTGGCGATGTGCTCACAAATGCCGTCAAAGCCGATGGTTTCTTTTTCCAAAGTATCACGTCGCATGATTTCAATGGTATTATTCTCAAGATCTCTTGCACCTAGAGCCAAACGAACGGGAATTCCTTTGAGTTCGTATTCAGCAAATTTAAAGCCAGGCCGACGTTTGTCGTCGTCATCGAACTTTACGCTAATGTTCATCCCTTCTAAACGTTCGATAATCGGGCTTATTTTTTGTCGTATCAATTCCAGGTCATCGTCTGTTTTATATATAGGAACAATAACGACTTGTATCGGGGCGAGTCTCGGAGGTAAAACGAGTCCATTATCATCTGAGTGCGTCATAATGAGTGCTCCCATCAAACGAGTGCTGACTCCCCATGACGTAGCCCAAGCATATTGCATCTGGTTGTCCTTGTCTACAAATTGTACGTCAAAGGCTTTTCCGAAATTCTGCCCTAAGAAATGGCTTGTCCCGCTTTGTAGAGCTTTTCCGTCTTGCATTATAGCTTCTATCGTGTATGTATCCAAAGCACCAGCGAAACGTTCTGTCTCGCTTTTCACACCTTGTACGACGGGAATGGCCATAAATTGTTCTACAAAGTCAGCATAAACTTTGAGCATCAGTTTTGCGCGGTCTTCTGCTTCTTCTCGTGTGGCGTGGGCCGTATGTCCTTCTTGCCATAAGAATTCTGCTGTGCGCAAAAACAGACGTGTACGCATCTCCCAACGCATTACGTTGCACCACTGATTGACTAAAACGGGAAGATCTCTGTAACTTTGAATCCAATTCTTGAAACTGTTCCAAACTATAGTTTCCGAAGTGGGCCTTATGACGTACTCCTCTTCAAGTTTAGCCGCTGGATCAACGACTATTTGTTGACTTTCTTCATCCACTTTCAGACGATAATGTGTCACTACGGCACATTCTTTTGCAAAACCTTCCACATGCTCGGCTTCACGTCCGAAAAAACTTTTCGGAATCAGCAGAGGAAAATATGCGTTTTGGACTCCCGTTTTCTTAAACTGCTTGTCCAATTCATGTTGTAGCTTTTCCCAAATTGCATATCCGTATGGTTTAATTATCATACAGCCTCGCACGTCTGCTTGTTCGGCTAAATCTGCTTTAACTACAAGTTCGTTATACCATTTGGAGTAGTTGTCACTACGTTTTGTCAGATTTTTGAGCTCTTTTGCCATATTTCAAAGGATTAATTGATGCAAAAGTACAAAAAACTTAGGAATTTAGTCCGTTTATCTCCAGTAAGAACGATTCATATAGCCACTTTTGTCCCATTTGTTTTGTGGTAGATATGGCTATACCCGTATTTTGCTTTGCGCTCTATGCAATTTATTGTCTTATCTCGGAGACAGTATCGGCGATGTCATTTGAAAGAAATCGTTATTTTTAAAAAGTTTCGTCTAAATGCTTGCTGTTTATAAATATAAAAATGTACCTTTGCACAAAGATTTGATAACTAAAAATTAATATTGTCATGAAAGTAAACAAGTTTCTTGTAGGAATGATGTGCTCGCTTGTTATTTTAGCCGGGTGCAATAGTATGAACAATACTACCAAAGGTGGTATCATCGGTGGCGCCGGTGGTGCTGTTTTAGGTGGAATTATTGGAAAGGTTGCCGGAAATACGGCTGTCGGTGCTGCAATTGGTACTGCCGTAGGTGCTGGTGCCGGCATTTTGATTGGAAAGAAAATGGACAAAGCCCGTCAAGCCGTGACACAACAGGTACCTCAGGCACAAGTAGAGGAAGTTAAAGACAGCAATGGCTTGAAAGCGGTCAAGGTTACCTTTGATTCTGGCCTTTTGTTCGCAACAAACAAGGCCGATCTCAGTTCTTCTGCGAAGACTTCTTTAGTTAAGTTCGCCGAAGTGCTGAAAGAGAACACGGATATGGACCTTGCTATTTACGGTCATACGGATAGTACGGGTTCAGATGCCATCAACGACCCTCTGTCTCTGCGTCGTGCTGAATCAGTTTCGGGTTATCTCTCCACATGTGGCGTTTCCACGAAACAGTTTAAGGTGATTGAAGGCAAGGGCTCGAAGTTACCCGTTGCTTCTAATGAGACTGTGGAAGGCAGAGCCCAGAACCGTCGCGTTGAAGTGTATCTGTATGCCAGCGAAGAAATGATAAAGCAGGCTGAGGCCGAGGCTAACAAGAGTTAATAGTTACTATTTTTACAGGAACGGGGTGTAGGATTCCTTGCATCCCGTTTTTTATTTATTTTGCCTGTTGTGTGACATGAAATCATTGTTACGGTTCGTCTTAAAGGTGCTCCGGTGGTGCATTATCCTGTTTATAGGGTCTAGCATCTTCTTTACACTGCTTTACAGATGGGTTCCGGTGCGCATTACACCCCTGATGATTATCCGGTGTGTCCAACAAGTAAGTCACGGTGAGAAGATTAGGCTGCGCTGTCATTGGGTTCCGCTTGACGAAATGTCGCGTTATTTGCCCGTAGCCGTGATTGCGTCTGAGGACCAGCGGTTTCTGTTGCACCATGGCTTTGATTTCAGCGCCATTCAGCAGGCTGTAGAGGAGCATGAACGTGGTGGCCGCCGTCGTGGGGCGAGTACGATTAGTCAACAAACGGCTAAAAACGTTTTTCTCTGGCCTGCTTCGTCGTGGGTCAGAAAAGGGCTGGAGGTATACTTTACTGGTTTGATTGAAATTTGTTGGAGCAAAGAGCGAATCATGGAAGTGTACCTGAATGTCATAGAAACTGGCGACGGAATCTATGGTGCGGAGGCTGTAGCCCAACTTAACTTCGGCTGTACTGCAAAAGAGCTTTCACGAACTCAATGTGCCTTAATCGCAGCTACGCTGCCAAATCCGCTGAAGTTTGACAGTGTCCGTCCTTCGCGTTACGTGATGCGGCGTCAGCAGGCTATAATGAAGCAAATGAAGCATGTGCCGTTGTTTAAGAAGGCCAAGTGAAAAAACAAGTCCGATATAGTTTGTTCTATGTCGGACTTGCTTCGTTTTATATCGGACTTGTTTTTGCGCAGGAGGGATTACTTGAATGCGTTTTGCCCTTTGTTGATGCGAATGACGCGTACTCCGGTTTGTGTGCGCTGTTTCTGCTGGTACTCCTCCAATGTGAGGTCGTCGAAAATGACTTTGTGACGAAGACTGGAGGCGTGAAGCAAGTGTAACTTCCCGTCATTCATCCATACAGCCAATCCAAGGTGGCTCACG
>CAMZHB010000076.1 GCA_947306605.1 uncultured Prevotellaceae bacterium
GATATCGAACGTACCGCCACCGAGGTCGAACACGGCAATCTTCATGTCCTTGTTGCTCTTGTCTAGACCGTAAGCCAGAGCGGCGGCTGTCGGTTCGTTGACAATACGGCGCACGTTGAGTCCGGCAATTTCTCCGGCTTCCTTCGTGGCCTGGCGTTGTGAGTCGCTGAAGTAAGCGGGTACGGTGATGACGGCGTCTTTCACCTCTTCGCCCAGATAGTCTTCGGCGGTTTTTTTCATCTTCTGCAGCACGATGGCGCTGATTTCCTGCGGCGTGTACTGACGTCCGTCTATTTCCACGCGGGCTGTGCCGTTGTCACCGCGGACGACGGTATAAGGCACGCGGGCTATTTCCTTCTGCACCATGTCGTAGGGTTCGCCCATGAAACGCTTGATGCTGTACACCGTGCGCTTCGGGTTCGTGATGGCCTGACGCTTGGCGGGGTCGCCCACCTTACGCTCGCCACCTTCAACAAATGCCACCACGGAGGGCGTCGTGCGCTTGCCTTCGCTGTTGGCAATTACTACAGGCTCGTTGCCTTCAAATACGGAAACGCAACTGTTGGTCGTTCCCAGGTCAATTCCAATAATTTTACTCATAATGCTTATCTTTTTTTATTTTTATTCGTTTGAACTTAATCTCAGCACTGTCGAACGGTTCCACAGCGCCGCACAATCAATATAGCAAACCGCGTGCCAAAGTTCAGGAGCACCACTCTAAAACCCAATTTGTCAGACATCCGCCGCTCCCGGCGATGCCCTGCCCCAGCCCTCTGAAAGCAAAAGAAAACCAAGCGCCGCTTCGAAAATTCGAAGCGGCGCTTGTATTATTCTATGCCTCGTTTAGGCGTATCAGACTTCAAAATGTTCCTCCCACCAGGGTGAAGCCTGGGCTTCATCGAGCAGTTCACGGGCAGGACGTTCACGATATTCGCCGTTGAGCGTACCCAGCACCAGTGTGCGCTCCATCTTGGCCGCCGTTTCCATCATGCGGCGGTTGGCCAGCGCCAGCCCATGTTGCAGCAGGCGCGCATGGGGTGACAGTTTATTGACGGCTGAGTCCATAGTCCATGATGTGTTTGAAACGCTCGAAATCGTAAATCTTCGTCACACCGTTGTCCGACTCAGCCAGCACGACCGACTGATTGTTGTTGTTGTCAATCAGCGTCCAGCGGTCGACCACATCGCCGTAGATGTTGAAGAAATTCTTGATGCCTGCGTCGTAGCGGCGACGTATGACATCCTCGGGGATATTGTGTCCGCCCTCGGCCACACGCTTGGCCACACGTTGTATGGCCACTTCGGGCGAAGAAAGCCAGAAGAAGATGAGTTCGACCTGATAACCGGCCTTGTGTGCACGGCGGATGAGGCTCTCGTAGGAACGCGTGGAAAGAGTGGTTTCCACGGCAAAAGTGGTGCCGGCCACCATGTGGGCGTTGATACGCTCAAGCATGAGGCGGCCTGCCTCTATGGAGACGCGCTCAGGATGAAACGGCGAGAGGCCACGGGCTATTTCGTCGGCGTTAACAAACTCGTCGCAGTCGAGCACTTGGGGCAAGATGGTGAACGAAGCGGTAGTCTTCCCCGCCCCGTTGCAACCGGCAATGATATATATTCTCTTTTCCACGTTCCTCAGTTTAGGACATCAAAAACCGTCGGCTGGGACAATCTCGTCACCGAGGGCACGGTCCTGCAGCATCGTGGAATCTGCCTTCAGAGCGGCGTATATTTTCTCTTCCAGTTCCTCGCTGAGTTCAGGATTGTCACGGAGCAAGGCTTTGACGGCATCACGGCCTTGAGCCAGCTTGTCGCTCCCATAGCTCCACCAGGAACCACTCTTGTGAAGAATGTCGAGGTCGGTGGCCATATCCACGATTTCACCGGCACGGGAGATGCCTTCACCGAAAGAAATTTCAAACTCGGCCTTGCGGAAGGGAGGTGCCACCTTGTTCTTCACCACTTTTACACGCACACGGTTACCCACGACGTCGTCACCGCTCTTGAGTGAAGTGATGCGACGAATGTCGAGGCGCACACTGGAGTAGAATTTGAGGGCGTTGCCACCGGTGGTAGTTTCGGGGTTGCCAAACATGATACCAATCTTCTCGCGCAACTGGTTTATGAAGATACACGTGGTGTTGGTCTTACTGATGAGCGACGTCAGTTTGCGCAGGGCCTGGCTCATGAGACGGGCCTGCAAGCCTACCATACTGTCGCCCATTTCACCGTCGATTTCTTTCTTCGGCGTCAAGGCGGCCACAGAGTCGATGACAATGATGTCAACAGCAGAGGAACGGATGAGCTGGTCGGCGATGGCCAGAGCCTGTTCGCCGTTGTCGGGCTGCGCAATAAGCAACTCAGCAATGTTGACGCCCAAGGCCTGGGCATAGAAGCGGTCGAAGGCGTGTTCGGCATCGATGAATGCTGCGATGCCGCCTTGCTTCTGTGCCTCGGCAATGGCATGGATGGCCAGCGTGGTTTTACCGGAACTTTCGGGACCGTAGATTTCGATGATACGGCCGCGGGGATATCCGCCCACACCAAGGGCCAGGTCCAGCCCGATACTGCCAGAGGGGATTACTTCCACTGGTTCTATTTGTTCTTCACCCATTTTCATGATGGAGCCCTTGCCAAAGTCCTTTTCTATCTTGGCCATTGCCATTTGCAGGGCTTTCAATTTCTCTTGTGAGGCATTTGTGGGTGTCACTTCTGCTTTCTTTGCCATAGTTATATGTTTTTGCTTATTTAATGATTCTACAGTTCCAGGTCACCGTCGAAAATCTCGTGCCACGGCAGACCTTGCTTGTTGAGTTCGTCCATGAAGGGATCCGGGTCAAATTCTTCCACATTGCGCACGCCCGGCTTGCGCCACACGCCCTGCATGAACAGGCGGGCACCGATGCATGCGGGCACGCCGGTGGTGTAGCTCACGCCCTGCATGCCGGTTTCTTCGTAGGCAGCCTGGTGAGAACAGTTGTTGTAAACGTAATAGGTACGTTCCTTGCCGTCTTTCATACCGCGGATGCGGCAGCCGATGCTGGTCTCGCCCTCGTAGTTTTCGCCGAGGTCCTGCGGATTGGGCAGCACGGCCTTGAGGAATTGCAGGGGAACGATCTTCTGTCCCTGATATTCGATGGGTTCGATGCTGGCCATGCCTATATTCTGAATGACGCGCAGATGGGTGAGGTATTCCTGCCCGAAGGTCATCCAGAAGCGGGCGCGCTTGATGCTGGGAAAGTTGATGACGAGGCTTTCAATCTCTTCGTGATGGAGCAGATAGCTCTCGCGCGGTCCGATGTTGGGATATGTCAGCGGCTGGTGGATTTCGAGAGGTTCGGTCTCCACCCATTGGCCGTTTTCCCAATACTGGCCCTTCTGTGTTATCTCGCGGATATTGATTTCGGGGTTGAAGTTGGTGGCAAACGCCTTGCCGTGGTTGCCGGCGTTGCAGTCCACGATGTCGAGGTACTGGATTTCGTCGAAATGGTGCTTGGCGGCATAAGCGGTGAAGATGCTCGTCACGCCCGGGTCGAAGCCGCAGCCCAGGATAGCCGTCAGCCCGGCCTGCTCGAAGCGTTCGCGATAGGCCCACTGCCAGCTGTACTCGAAGTGAGCAACGTCCTTTGGCTCGTAGTTGGCCGTGTCGAGGTAGTTGACGCCGCACTGCAGGCAGGCCTCCATAATCGTGAGGTCCTGATAGGGCAGAGCCAGGTTCATCACCAATTCCGGTTTGAAGCCGTTGAGGAGTGCCACAAGTTCACTCACGTTGTCGGCATCCACTTGTGCCGTGCGAATGGACGGGTCGCCGATGCGGCGGACAATGGCGTCGCACTTCGACTTCGTGCGGCTGGCTATCATGATTTCACTGAACACATCGCTGTTCTTCGCCACCTTGACTGCGGCCACCGTGGCCACGCCACCGGCTCCTATAATCAGAACTTTTCCCATTTCTATGTTTTCTTTTTAGTTGTTACTACGATTTACAAAGGTACAAACTTATATTGAAAACGAAGAATGAAGTGCGCATATTTTTTCACTGCTTCCGCAGCACGCCGCTCTCTGCCTGAAAAACGAAACGGCGTCTCGAATTTTTGAAACGGCGTATCGAAAAAAACAAGTCGGACTTCGAAGAAACGAAATCCGACTTGTCACATGGATTGAAGAATGCGGGTCATTTCACTTCGTCGCCACTCACTCCGAGAGCGGCCAAGAGGGAATACGTGAGCATCTCCTGCGGGCAATGCATGCCGCTTACCGTCTGAAGAGTAAAGACCGTGACCTGCTTCTGGCCCGTATCCTTGAGCACGGCGGCCAGTTCGTCGCCATAAGCAGCCACGTCGCCCACAAGCATCAGGCGTTCGACGCGCCCGCTCGCAAGCAAGGCCTCCACCGACTGGGCAAAGAACTGGCCGGGCGTGACCATGGTTTCCTCAACAGGAAACGCACTGAGCGAAAACTCGCCCAAATTGTCGCGAAAAGCCTGTCCGTCGACCTCGGCAGTGAGGTTGGCCGGCAACACGTTCTTCAGTATATTCTTTTTCTTGGAATGGATGAGCAGCAGTTGCACCTGATTGTCGCCAGGCCGCAACCCGCCGTCGAGAGCCACATAATCAGCCCAGCGCGCAAGGTCCAGCTTGGGCAACGGGCGCTCCAACATGCGTTCCAACTGCACGGAGACATCAAAAACGAGCGCGTCAAGATAATCGGCATCGGCCAAAATGACGTTTTTGGCCCATTGCACCTCGGAGGAGGTTGAGTTCGAACGGTCCATCTTTATTATTTGAGCAAACGTTTGGCTGCGGAAGTAAGACAGGCTGAAATTTCACTCATCGAAACGAGGGCCACGGGCGTTCCCGCCTCGGCCGGTGCCAGTTCACCCGGGGAATAGGAAACGCGCAAACCGGCACGGGTCAGCGCCGGTGCTGCCTGAGGCAAGGGAAACGAGAGTTCCGACGTTTCCTTGGGTAACGACGTGCGGGCCAACAGGTCGGCATAGTTCATGGTGCCGAAATAAGTGTGCAGGCCCCTGACCAGAGCACGGCTGAAACGCTGGCGCAACTTGGCCTTCGGCTGCAGCAGGACATCCCAGGTGAGTTGCGTGCCGTCGGACTTGACGAAAGTGGCATAGAGACGGTTGTCCAGACGCTGGCCGGCAACATCGTAGCGCGGGGCATCAATGCAGAACGTAATGGCGTGTGCAGTCTCGTAAACACGCGTCATATGGAAATCCAGCGTCAGAGCCAAGGCACGGCCTTCCTTGCTCCGCGGCGTCCGCCCTGCCTCGGCCAAGGCTCCTTCAAGGAAACGGCTTTCCACAGGCGACAGGACAACATTGTCACCGCCCGAACCTCCCTTGGAATCACCCAAGACGGTGGCCAGAACACCGCGGGCCCACACATCGACGGCCTGACGTAACGCCACCGGGCCTTCGGCGGGAAACTCGGCCTGAAGCATGCATTCCACAACACCACGGGCTGCTGGCAGAGGAACGCTCATCACACTGCGGACACGGGCCAAAGCCAACGTGTCGGCGGCATAGGCACCGACAGTGGCACACGACAGAGCCACTAGAAGTATCAAAAAGAATTTACGTGACATCATTGCTAATATATAATATAGGTATATGCAAAAGTAGCACAAAAATCATATCAAACCGCTCCTGCGACCCGATTATTTATAAAAAAGTCGGGTGTTTCGTGCAGAAACACCCGACTTCGGAGTATTCTTTAGCTAAAATCTTTATTTACCATTCATCTTCAGCGATGGCACCATCGTAAACATGCTTCGGACACCACTCCAGATAATCGAGGAGACAGCACTTTTCGGTGTTGGTAAGCACGTTCTTGATACGCAGGTAATACGTGTCAGTCGGTTTAACACGGCCCGTCCAAAGGATTCGACGGATACGCCAGCAGTCGGCAATACCGTAACGCATGGAATGGGTAACGACACCGCTGGTCACACCGGCACCATTATGTCTTGGCGGCTTCATGTAACCTTTCAGACGCATTTGCTTGTCGATTTCGAACGGGTCACCCTCGGAGTCAAGAGCCCAACCGGTCACCTGATTGAAGGCTTCACCGCGGTAACGGCAGTCCTGAGGAAGTCCGTTAGCAGGCAGATTGTTCTTGTTAGTTCCGAAATAGAACTGCAACATACCGAATACACCGGGATTGTTTGGTGTGCAGAAGCGGAACTCGTAAGTACCCTCACTGGGAACAGGAGGTAACTTCAGCGTCAAGTCGAACTGGCCCTTCAGGTTTATTTCGTCACCCTGATAGTTATTCTGAGTATTCGTTGAAGCCGTGTAAGGAAGCAATACGAAACGTGTTTCATCGGTCATCGTCAGGTTCTCGAAATAACCATTGGGATAAGCCGACTGCTGGTAAACTGACGGACGGCGATAGCCGTTGGTTGCCAATTCGTGCAGAAGGTCGCATACGTCCCAACGCAAACGGCCGCCCAGAACCTGATCTCTGGTATAATCGTCGTAGACGAGAACGTCATCGATAGGATAGTAGAAACCGTTCATCGACTGCATCAGGTTGTCACCGTTGGCGTTCGAAATAAGAATACCTTCTTTCTGAACGCTCACTTCAGCATAGTCGTCAATGGGGAATCTGGGCGCTGTCTGATAGGTAGCCAGACGGTTGATACGCTTACCATTGGTAGGAATACCTTTTGCACCTTCGGTGATACGGAGCAGACGACGATATTTACCCATCGTCTCGTAGTAACCGTCACAGTCAACACCCAGTTCACCAGTCTTGAGGTTGTAACCCATCTCGCAGTAGTGGATAACCAGTTTGTCCCAAGTAAGACGAGTCGGAATCAAGTGGTAGGCCACGAAACGGTTCACAGCGTTGTCCTGATTGGTGAGGTCATCGCTCGTTGCATCGGGATAAGCTTCCTTACACTTCTCGTTGATGGCATGCATGATTTCGTCATAGTTCAGCACAAGACCCTTGTCAGAGTACACCGGCATGGGGATGCCCCACTTATCGTTGAAGATGCTGTCAGTTTCAACAAAAGCTGTGTAACCATAATAACGATGCTTGGGAGCTGCAATGTTGTTACCGCTCAAGTCCTTCAAGATTTCCGGATGGTGCTCCTCATAATCTTCGTCCAAGATGCGGCCCATTGAATCGGCCCAACCGGTACGGGTGAGCAGTTCCGAGAAGATGCGGAGATTGTCAGCTTCGGCAATCAGAGCAGGCAATGTTGCCAACGACAAGCGGAGCACATTGTCCACACCGTGAACTACGCCATTGGAAGCTTCAATGTCACTCTGCGAGATTTTCGAGCGCGTATTAACAATCGTCACGAACTTACCGCCTTCGATGGTGTCGAAGTTGATGGTAATGTAACGGTCGTCCATGTTTTTCTTCTCAAGGGTTCCTTCAGCAAAAGAAGTGGACAGATAAGCTTCCTCGTCCTCGTTATCGATGATGGCGTTGCGAGTGATGTACTCAGCCGTCGAGTCCGGAGTCTGGGTGATGTCATAGCCTTGCGTGTTGTACAAGGAGTCCAAATAATGCTGGATAGCCTCATTTGTCGG
>CAMZHB010000077.1 GCA_947306605.1 uncultured Prevotellaceae bacterium
GTCAAGATTTCGATGAATTAACAACCCCAGAATCCCGTATTTGTAATATTTTGTGTAACTTTGCACCCGCTTTGATGAAGACAAAAGTGATAAGCAGTATAATAAAGTGATAATCAGAACGATAACAAACAATTTATAAAAAACCAATGAAGAAACTAAACGTTTACACGACTCCTGTCGTATGCGTGATGCAGGTAGAAGCTGAACCGCTGCTCAACACCAGTTGGAGCGACGGCGAAACACAAAAACCGGTCATCGAAGGCGATCCCGATGACATCGATTCCAAAAAATTTCATAAAATCCAATTCGGAGGCAAATCGCCTTGGGAGAAGTAGTCATTAACCTCAAAAAGAACAAAACGATGAAACAATTTTTACGCTTGATTTCAGTGGCAGCTCTCATGGCACTTTCCATGCTGTCCGCTTCGGCACAGTCGGCCGACACCCGTTGGAATGGTAACGAATATACGTCAGTGGCCAATGGAACCACTAAGATTTATCTCTATAACGTCGGTCTCGGCAAATTCCTCATCAACGGTGGCGACTGGGGTACGGAAGGCCGTCTGTTCTACGCCGACTTCGGCAAGTCGCTTACCTTGTCCCCTAAAAGTGGCGGCAGTTATTATAATATGAGGTCCGAAATTGCCACAGGCAATGCCGGCTTCAGCATCAACCCGGCCGGTCAAACAAACTTCCAAGGTTTCGGCTCTTCCGATTTCAGTTGGATAACATTTGTGATTTTCGATGGTCCTGACACTGGCAGCCGTCAAGGCGGAACATACACCCGTAACGGCTGGAAATTTGAACGCGTGGCAGGTGAAACCGGAGACGTTTATACCTATTATATTTCCCAAAACATCACGGGTTCTACGACAACAGACTATCACTTGGGCGGTGCCTACGGCGCCCACCAGACTAGTCACAGCGAACTGACGCAACACGGCAGCAATTATGACAAATGTACTTACACCACAGCCGACATCAAAAACAACGAGACGGAAGTGACTGTTTCCGGCGGCACTAAAGTTAAAATCAACGAACTCTATCAGTGGCGCATTGTTACGGAAGCGCAGCTTACCTCTGTCGTGGCCGCTCAGAATTCCGGCCTTTATGGCGGATTGAACGCCAACATCTCATATTTGATCGTTGACCAAGACTTCTCTAGCCGTAATACAGGTTTCTACAACTCGTGGAGCACTGTAGCCGGAGCCAACACACCGTCAGATGCCAATGGCAACCGTTACAAGTTTACGTGGGGTTACACCGCTCCTGGTGTGCAGCACCATTCGGCCAATTATAATAACCACGTGTATGCTTCGGCCAACCACAGCAACAACACAACGACCGAGAACTGGTATGCTCCCGTCAAACTCAAAGAAGACTTCATCAGTGCAGAGGATGCCAAGTACGGTTACGCCGTCCTCGAAGGCATTGGCTCTCTCTACACCAGCATCTCCGTACCTGCTGCCGGTTGGTATCAGGTAAAGTGCTACGGTTTCCACATGACGTCCGACGCCAGCCACAAGGCTTATGCCTTTGCCAGCACCAGCGGAACAACCGAAAACGAAGGTACATATAAGAAAGAAGAGCTGGCCCAAGTTACAGAGTTGGCCTCCGGTAACGAAACGTATGGAACGGTGACTTCCGCAACCAAGAAATATGGATATTCCGAGAACAATGTCAGTGGTGACGGCAGAGCCGCTTTGGAACAGAACGGCACATGTGCAGCCGGCTATGTTCTGACCCGTAACCAGGCCGCTCCTTACGAAAAGACGATTCTCATCAAGGTGGACGACATTTCGGCCCCGCTGACCTTCGGTGTGCGTAAGGACGATGCCACCAAGAGTGAAATGGATTATTCGGCTACAGAAACACAATATTTCTATTATATCCGTGCTACATATAACGGAAATACATATTATCTGACATCGACAGATAATGAAACTGTTTCTATGACAACAAATCAAGAAGAAGCCATTAAATGGAATTATGGCACAACAAATGTTACATATACACGTGATGGTATAACTTATTATTTGGTTCATAGCGGAGTTTCTTTTTCTATTTCGGAAAATCCAACTAATGTAACTACTTACTATAACAATTATATCTGTTATGGAACTAATAGTAGTAACCGATACTATTTACGAATATATAATGGAGGAATAGAGTTTACCAACTCTACAACTTCTACAGGCCGTTTTTCTAGAAGTTCACAATCAGGAACAGTTCCTACCGCTCCTTATTACTACCACGACGCTGATTGGGTTGGTGTAGACAACTTCCAGGTGACCTATATGGGTGATGAGCCGTTCGTATTGGACGAGATGGCCACGGATGCCAGTTACATGACAGGCAAGTCGCTGTCGAACACGACGATTCTGCTGAAGCGTGGATTTACTCAGGGCGAATGGAACTCGCTGGTATTGCCCGTCAACATGACCACGGCACAGGTGAAGCAGACGTTCGGTGACGAAACGAAGTTGGCCGTGCTGAAGGGTCTGAAGGACCAGGGCGACGTGATAGAGTTTGAGCAAGTGCCCCTGCCCTCCGACGGTGCCGCCATTGAGAAGAACAAGCTCTACATCATCAAGCCCGTTTTAGGACCTTCGACAGCTTCTTACACTTCGCCCTCGACAGGTGAAGAGATGAACAACTTCTATGTGCTCGGCCGCATGGACTTCGACGGCAACAGTTTGGAGATTCCCACGGTAACGTGCTACAAGGGCGAAGGCTCCACGTCGTCGCATGCCTCCGACGGTATCGAGGCCAAGGGTACATACCTTTATCTGAACGATAAGACAAACGATGAAAAGTGTTGCCCCGCCGGCAGCTACGTGCTCCGCAGCGGTGACATGTATCACACGCAGAAAAATATGGCCATCAAGGGCTTCCGCGGTTGGATTGTTGACGTCAACCAGTCCGGCACCGGTTCTTCGAAGTTCAACTCCTTCACCGTTTCCGAAAGGGAGAAGGGCGACGCCAGCGGCATCCGCGGTTTGGAAATCAAGCATCAGCTGAACGGTAACGTTTACAACCTCAACGGCCAGATGGTGCGCCAGGCAGCCACGTCGCTCGAAGGTCTGCCGAAGGGCATCTACGTCGTGAACCGCAAGAAGGTGGTTGTGAAATAACACGGCAGCCTTCGCTGAAAAAAATCATTTCTGATTCAACAGAAACGGCGTTTCAAAATTTTGAGGCGCCGTTTTTAATTTTTGAAGTCGGACTTCTGTTTTCCGAACCGTCACTTCCGAAAAAACGGGTGACTTTGCAAAAGAAGTGACGAAAGGTTCGTGTGTTTGCAAATAAAACCGTATTTTTGCTTTTTGCAAAAACAAGTTTGATTATGGCAGATTTCAAGGCGCTGGCAGCGCAGTACAAGTCGGAATTGCTCGACCGCGTGATTCCCTTCTGGTTGGAAAAGTCTCAGGACAAAGATTTTGGCGGTTATTTTACCTGTCTCGACCGCGACGGTTCGGTGTACGACACGGACAAGTTCATCTGGATGCAAGGCCGGGAAGTGTGGATGTTCTCGAAACTCTACAACGAAGTGGAACACCGTCAGGAATGGCTGGACTGCGCCATACAGGGTGCGGAGTTCCTGAAAAAGCACGGTCACGACGGCAATTTCAATTGGTATTTTGCGGTGGACCGCGAGGGCCGCGCACTGGTGGAACCTTACAATATATTCAGCTACACGTTTGCCGTCATTGCCTTCGGCCAGTTGGCCCTGGCCACGGGCAACCGCGAATATGCCGACATTGCCAAACGCACGTTCGACATTGTGCTTTCGAAAGTGGACAACCCGAAAGGACGGTGGAGCAAAGCTGCGCCCGGAGCCCGTGCGCTCAAAACGTTCGACCTGCCCATGATACTCTGCAACGTGTCGCTGGAAATAGAGCAACTGCTGGAACCGTCGTTCCTGAAGGAAACGATTGACACCTGCCTGCACGAAGTGCTCGATGTGTTCTACCGTCCCGAGCTGGGCCTCATCGTGGAAGCACTGGGCAAAGACGGGGAACTGGTGGATTGTCTCGACGGCCGCAAGCTCAACCCCGGACACGCCATCGAAAGCACGTGGTTCATCATGGATTTGGGACGCCGTTTGGGACGGAAAGACTTGATCGAAAAGGCCGTGGACATTTCGTTGAAAGAAGTGGAATACGGTTGGGACAAACAGTACGAAGGCATCTTCTACTTCATGGACCGCCTGGGCAAACCGCGCCATGAATTGGAGTTTGACCAAAAACTGTGGTGGGTGCACCTCGAAGCTCTCATTTCGTTCATCAAAGGCTACCAACTGACCGGCAATCCCCGTTGCCTGGAATGGTTTGAACGGATTCACGACTACACCTGGAGCCACTTCCGCGATACAGACTATCCTGAATGGTTCGGCTACCTCAACCGTCGCGGCGAAGTCCTTCTGCCACTCAAAGGCGGCAAGTGGAAAGGCTGCTTCCACGTGCCCCGCGGCCTGATGAACTGTTGGCGCATTTTGGAAGATTTGGCTAACAAACAATAAATCCTGATTTTATGATACAATGCACACTGGCCGACGTCGGGCACTATGCCGCCCTTTCGCCGAGAATGAACACGCTGTTCGAGTTTTTAGCCACGCACGACTTGCTGCAGATGCCGCTGGGACGCATCGAAGTGGACGGTGACGCCATTTTTATCAACAACGTGGAAAACGACCTCGTGTCGCACGAAGAACAGAAACTCGAAGTTCATCGCCGCTACATTGACGTACACATCCCCTTGAACCGTTCCGAAATCATCGGTTGGTCTCCCCTGTCGGCATTGGGCGAAAGTGAAAAACCTTTCGATGAAACCGCTGATTTTGCTCTTTTCCCACAGTTGGCACAGGTTTATACCAATGTCACGCCAGGGCAGTGCTTCATCGCCTTCCCCGAAGACGCCCACGCGCCGCTCATCGGGTTCGGCAAACTGCGGAAAGCTATCTGTAAAGTATTGATTGAATAAAGTCAAATGGAACTCATCCTTGCTTCCGTAATAGCGTTGCTGGCCGGCCTAGCCATCGGATGGCTGTGGAACCGTAGCCAAATGGGACCGCGGCTGAC
The DNA here is from genome assembly GCA_947306605.1 of uncultured Prevotellaceae bacterium. GTDB lineage: Bacteria > Bacteroidota > Bacteroidia > Bacteroidales > Bacteroidaceae > UBA6382. The sequence continues at coordinate 5,081 of CAMZHB010000077.1, forward strand.
AGCCATGGAAAAGGAGCGTGACTATGCAAAACAGGAAACGGAACGTTTGACCACATCGGTGCGGACCGAACGCGAAGAGGCGGAACAGCGAAACCGAGAGAGCCTGGAAACGATGAAAGCGGAGTTTCTTTCACTTTCGCAACAAGTGCTCGACAACCAGACTCAGAAACTGAGCGCAACCGGCACCGAACAGTTCTCTACCTTGATGCGCCCGTTGAAAGAACACCTCAACACACTGGAACGGGCCATTCAGGACAGCAACGAGAAGAGAGTGTCACAGCGCACTTCGTTCGAAGAAGCCATGCGGCGTCTTTCGGAGCAGACCGTTCTCATTGGTCAGCAGACAGACCGTTTGACGCGGGCTTTGAAAGGAGACTCGAAGGCCCAAGGCGATTGGGGCGAAATGATTCTGGAAAGCATTTTGGAGAATTCCGGTCTTCGGCGCGACGAGGAGTATTTTATCCAAGAAAACGTGAAGACTGAGAACGACAAAAACCTGCGTCCCGACATCATAGTAAAATTCCCCGACGACAGACGGGTCATCATCGATTCGAAGGTTTCGCTCACAGCCTATATGAATTACCTCGAAAGTACCGATGAAACCGCACAAAAAGAGAATGCAAAGGCCCATGCGGAATCTGTCCGGAAACATGTGAAGGAGCTGGTTGAAAAGAAGTATTCCGACCATGTGCAGAACGCTGACAATTACGTACTGATGTTTCTTCAAAGCGATGCAGCCTATGTGTTGGCGGTCAAGAACGATTCCAAACTGAGCGAAGAGGCTTTCAAGAAACACATCATCGTTGTTTGCCCCACGACATTGATGATGACTTTGCAAATTATCTATAACATTTGGCAGAGTGACCGGCAGAGCCAAAATGTAGAGAAAATAGTACAGCGGGCGAACGCCCTGTATGATAAATTGGTCGGTTTCACCGAGACTTTTAAGGGTATCGAAAAGAATCTGACTCAAGCTACCAATGCCTATCACCAGGCGTTGGGACAACTAAGCACAGGACGCGGTAATTTGGTAAACCGCGCCGAAGAATTGCGCAAGATGGGCTTGACCCCAAAGAAGGAATTCCCTAAAGACTTATTGGAAAATGCCGGTGAAACCGATGAAGAAAACAATTAAACCTATGAAAAGAATCATTATGATGATTAGTCAGAAATGGTCCATTAGCCTTGTCATTTTGTTGGCCTGCAGCATAAACCTATCCATGTATTCGGCTCCCAAAACACCGAAAAAACCGGTGAAAGTGGCCTGTGTCGGTAATAGTATTACTTATGGAACGGGTATTGCCGACCGTTTGCACGACGGTTATCCCGCACAACTGCAACGTTTGCTCGGCGACGGTTATGAAGTGGGTAATTTCGGCAAGCCAGGAGCGTGTCTGTTGCGCCGCGGTTTCCGCCCCTACAATGAGCAGCAGGAGTATCGCGATGCCTTGGCTTTTGCCGGTGACATTGTTGTCATACATCTTGGCATCAACGACACCGACCCACGGGCGTGGCCTTGCTTCCGCGACGAATTTGTGAGCGATTATCTTCAGCTTATCGATTCCCTGCGCGGCTGCAATCCCAAGGCACGGTTCATCATGGCCCGCATGACTCCCATCAGCGACCGTCACCACCGTTTCCAGTCGGGAACAAAGCAGTGGCATGGTGAAATACAACAGACCATAGAGCAAGTGGCCCGCCTGGCCGGAGCCGATCTCATCGATTTCTATGATTCGCTTTATGTGCGGCCCGATTTGTTCCCCGACGGCCTGCACCCCAACCCCGAAGGAGCCGGAATTATGGCTCAGACGGTTTATAGTGCCATTACCGGCAAATACGGCGGATTGCAATTGCCGGAGATTTATCAGGATTACATGGTTTTGCAGCGCGATGTGCCTCTGACCGTAAAAGGACGTGCCGACACCGGGGAAGAAGTCCGTGTCAGCATTGCCGGACAGAAGCATAAGACCACAGCCAACCTCCGCGGTGAATGGCAAGTGCAGTTACAGCCGCTCACGAAGCCCGGCGAAGGGTACGAACTTACCATTGAAACCGCGAAAAAACGTTTTGTTTACCATCACGTGGCCGTTGGCGAGGTATGGCTTTGCTCCGGCCAGTCCAACATGGCCTTTATGCTGAAACAGGCCGCCACCGGTGCCCGCGACATCTTGTTGGCCGACGACCCGGGACTGCGTCTCTACAACATGGTGCCCCGTTGGGAGACGAGCGCCGTGGAATGGTCGCCGTCAGTTTGTGATTCCGTCAACAGACATCTGTATTACATGCCCGCCACTTGGAAAACGGCCAATCCTGCCAACGTACGCGACGTCTCTGCCATTGCCTATTACTTCGGCCGTATGTTGCGCGACAGCCTCGGCGTCCCCGTCGGGCTCATCTGCAAC
>CAMZHB010000078.1 GCA_947306605.1 uncultured Prevotellaceae bacterium
GAAACTGGACGAGAAGATGGTGGACGACGTGCTCGACCAAAGCTACATGAAGTTCCTGCTTCACTACAACTTCCCGCCCTTCTGCACCGGCGAAGCCAAAGCACAACGCAGCGTGGGCCGTCGTGAAATCGGTCACGGCCACCTCGCCTGGCGCGCCCTGAAAGGACAGATACCCGAGGACTTCCCCTACACCGTACGCGTGGTATCACAGATACTGGAATCGAACGGTTCTTCCTCCATGGCCACCGTATGCGCAGGCACACTGGCCATGATGGATGCCGGCGTACCCATGAAGAAACCCGTCAGCGGCATCGCCATGGGTCTCATCAAGAATCCCGGTGAAGACAAATATGCCGTGCTCAGCGACATCCTCGGTGACGAAGACCACCTTGGCGACATGGACTTCAAGACCACCGGCACGAAGGACGGCCTTACCGCCACGCAGATGGACATCAAGTGCGACGGCCTCAGCTACGAAATCCTCGAAAAGGCCCTCATGCAGGCCAAGGAAGGCCGCGAGCACATCCTCGGCAAACTCACGGAAACCATCAGTGAGCCGCGCGCCGACTTCAAGCCCAACGTGCCGCGCATCGAAATGATCACTATTCCCAAGGAATTCATCGGTGCCGTCATTGGCCCGGGCGGAAAGATTATCCAAGGAATGCAGGAAGAGACTGGCACCACCATCACCATCGATGAAGAAGACGGTGTAGGCAAGGTGCAGGTGGCCGCTCCCGACAAGGCCAGCATTGAAGCCGCCCTTGCCAAGATCCGCGCCATCGTGGCCATTCCCGAAGTGGGTGAGGTTTACGACGCCAAGGTCGTAAGTATCATGCCTTACGGTTGCTTCGTTGAATTCATGCCGGGCCGCGAAGGTCTGCTCCACATCAGCGAAATGGACTGGAAGCGTCTCGAGACGGTCGAGGAGACCGGCGTCAAGGAAGGCGACATTATCAAGGTAAAACTGCTCGAGATTAACGAGAAGACCGGCAAGTTCCGTCTGTCACACCGCGTGCTCATGGAGAAACCCGAAGGCTACGAAGAGCGCCCGCAGCGTCCCCAGCGCCCCCGTGGAGAACGCGGCGAGCGCGGAGAGCGTGGAGAACGCCCGCAGCGTCCTCATGGTGAACGTGGCGAACGTCCCCGCCGAGACTAAACACTAAACTAAAAATAGAATGGTCAAGGGCTCTCCCCGCTTGGGAAGAGCCCTTTCCTTATGTCTATCCGGACGAAGCCTAGGGTTCCAGCAGCCCGTGCCGCACCAATTCCCCGCGCAGAGTCCCGGCATCCGTGAAGCGATGGCCGTGGAGTCCCACGTGGCGCGCGCCTTCCACATTGTCAGCGTTGTCGTCGATGAACAGGCTTTCGTCGGCCCGCAGATTGTAGCGGTTGAGCAGGATGCGGTAAATCCGCGCGTCGGGTTTGACCACCCCTTCCTCGGCGCTGACCACGATGCCGCGGAAACGGTGGAACAAGGCGTGCCGGGCCATCACGCCGGGCAACATTTCCATGGACCAGTTGGTCAGTCCGTAGAGAGGCACGCCGCGGCCGTCCAATTCGGCCAGCAGAGTGTCCATGTCTTCCACCTCGCCGCCCATCATGTCGTTCCAGCGGCTGTGGTAGAGAGCGATGGCCTCCGACCACTCGGGATATTGCGCCTGCAACTCCATGACGCACTCGCTGAAGGGCCGTCCCAGGTCCATCTGGCTGTTCCACTCACCGGTCACCACGTGGCGCACAAACCAGTCGGCCCGCTCCGCGTCGCCAAAGTAAGCGTTGTAGACACGGCGCGGGTCCCACTTGACCACCACGCCGCCGAAGTCGAACACCAGATTCTTAATCATGGCCCTCCGTTTCGTCCAAGCGGAACACCAAACGTTGCACCCCATCCTGCCAACGGCTGCTCGAGATGCGGAAACGCCCTATCTGTCCCGTGCGCTCCACGTGCTGGCCTGCACAGAGGCACTCGTCGTAGTTGCCCACGTGGACGATGCGCACCGTCTCACTCGCGTCGTCGGGCAAGCGGTTCAGTTCGAAGCGCCCGGCCATGTCGGCTTTCCTGGCATATTCCGTCCACACCTCCACGTCGGCGGCGATGACGGCATTGACGCGGTCTTCCAGGTCGCGTATCTGCTCCTCCGTCAGCGGTTGCGCCAGATGGTAGTCGAGTTTCGACTTCTTGCGTTCCACATGGCTCGAAAAGGCGCGTCCGCAACCGTAAAGGCGTGCCACCGTGCCGTTCAGGATATGCTCCGCAGTGTGCGAAGGCCGGTGCTCGTCTTTGTTATGGGCATTGAGAATAGGTTCCTGTTCCATCGTTTTCTGTCGTTTTGGGATACGAAGATACATATTTAAATTGAAAATTGAGAGTTGAAATTTGAGAATTTCACCAGAAATTCGAAATCGCGAGTCTCGCCGTCCAACGTCAGCCGCAGGTCGGTGAGGTCTGGGAATGGCAAATTCGAAACGGCGTTTCAAAATTTCGAGACGCCGCCTTTGCGGCCCGAAGTCCGACCTTTGTGCACCGAAATCCGGGCTCTCTCCCCGAAACGTCAACACAGTTTACCCGTTTTTGCCCGCCTGCGGACGGTAACGCCAAGCCCGCGGCCCGCAGGGCCGTTTTTTGCGTTTTTTTCGTGAATACGTGACAAAATCGCTTGCATTTGAGCCGCTTTTTTGTTAATTTTGCGCCAAATTAGAGATAATGTGCGCCTGCGGCAAGCGGGCCGGCAGCGCAGGGACGCCACGGGCGGCTGAAACAGAGCCGGTAATGCATTCAAGACCAAGGACCGGCAGGGCGCGCAGAGAGGAAAACGACCGATGGGAACGAAAATTAAACATAGGAAGTCACGCACGGGAATGAACGTGCTGACCTCGTGCATCAGCACCACGCTGGTGCTGGTGTTGCTGGGTACGGTGGTGTTCTTCGTGACACTGGCCCACAACTTCTCCAACAATTTGAAGGAAAACTTCAGTGTGTCGCTGCTGCTCGACGACGACGTGTCGCAGAAGCAGGCCTATGACCTTCAGACGCGCCTGAAACGGATGCCGTGCACGCGGCTGGTGAACTACGTGTCGAAGGAGCGCGCGCTGAAGGAGCAGGCCAAGGCTCTGGGCACCGACCCGCAGGAGTTCATGAAGGAGAACCCGATGCCGGCGGCTTTCGAGGTGTATCTGAAAGCCGAATATGCCACGAACGACAGCCTGAACCGCATCGTGCCGGCCCTGAAAGCGGACACGGCGGTGATGGAAGTGGCCTATCCCGAAAACCTCATCGAGAGTCTGAACACGAACATCCGGCGCATCAGCCTGGTGATGCTCATCGTGGCCCTGCTGCTGACCATCGTGTCGTTCGCACTCATCAACAACACCGTCCGTCTGGGCGTGCACGCCCAGCGCTTCCGCATCTTCACGATGACACTGGTGGGCGCCAGCTGGAGCTTCATCCGCCGCCCGTTCATGACGAAGGCCTTCTGGATAGGCTTCGTGTCGGCCGTGCTGGCCACAGGCGTGCTGGCGGGCGGCATCTACGGCATGACCAAGTATGAACCCAAAATGCAAGAACTGCTCAACTGGCAAGTGCTCGGCGCCACCTTCGGCGTGGTGTTCCTCTGCGGCATCCTGCTGACACTGCTCTGCGCCTATTTCTCGGTGAACAAGAACCTGCGCCTGAGCTACGACAAACTGCACCGCTATTGAAAAAACTATAACTTCATGAACAAACAAAACTTTGCCCTAGGCAAAATCAATTTCATCCTGCTCGCCGTGAGCGCGGCAGTGGTCATCGTCGGCTTCATACTCATGGCCGGCGACGGCACTACGGAACAAACCTTCAACCCCGACATCTTCAGTGTGCGCCGCACGAAGGTGGCCCCAATGGTGTGTCTGGTAGGTTTCCTGAGCATGATTTTCGCCATCCTCTACCGCCTCAAGAAAGAAACGACGGACAAATCGGAGACTTCAGCCGAGAAGTAAACAATGGACTGGTTACAAGCATTGATTTTGGGTCTCGTTCAGGGACTCACGGAATATCTGCCTGTCAGCAGCAGCGGCCATCTGGCCATCGGCGCCCACCTGTTCGGACTCAACGGTGAGGAGAACCTTGCGTTCACCGTCGCCGTTCACGTGGCCACCGTGCTGAGCACCCTGGTCATCCTGTGGAGCGAAATCAAATGGCTGTTCAACGGCCTGCTGAAAGGACGCATGAACGACGAGACACGCTATGCCCTGAACATCCTGGTGTCCATGATTCCCGTGGGTATCGTGGGCGTGTTCTTCAAGGACCAAGTGGAAGAAGTGTTCGGCTCGGGCCTGGCCATCGTCGGCGCCATGTTGCTGGTAACGGCGTTTCTGCTGGCGTTTTCCTACTACTACCGCCCGCAGTACAAAGCCAAAATCAGCATGCGCGATGCCTTCATCATCGGAATAGCACAAGCCTGCGCCGTCATGCCCGGCCTGTCGCGCTCGGGCAGCACCATCGCCACGGGACTGCTCCTCGGCAACGACAAGGCGAAACTGGCCCAGTTCTCCTTCCTAATGGTCATCCCGCCCATCCTCGGCGAAGCTCTGCTCGACATCGTGAAAGCCATGAAAGACGGCGCCGAAGCCGCCGTAGGCTCCATCTCGACGGGAGCATTGGCCGTGGGTTTCACCGCAGCCTTCCTGTCAGGCTGCTTCGCCTGCCGGTGGATGATTGACATCGTGAAACGCGGCAAACTCGTTTACTTTGCCATCTACTGCGCCGCCGTGGGCCTCATCACCCTGGTTTGCTCGTTCTTCTTCTAAACAATAAAACAAAGCATCCCTTCCGGCATGGACTTCATACAAGGCGAAATCATCCCGTTCTACAAGCCCTACACATGGACGTCGTTCGGCATCGTGGCACGGGTGCGCTGGATGCTCAGCGAACAGTTGGGACAAAAGGTGAAAGTGGGCCATGCCGGCACACTCGACCCGCTGGCCACCGGCGTGATGCTGCTCTGCACGGGACGCGCCACCAAACGCATTGAAGAACTGCAACTGCACACTAAGGAATACGTCGCCGACCTCAAGTTGGGCGCCACCACGGCCAGCTACGACAAAGAACACCCCGAAAACGCCACGTTTCCCACGGAACACATCACCCGCGAACTGATGGAGGAAACCCTGTGCCGGTTCGTCGGCGAAATAGAACAGGTGCCGCCCGAGTTTTCCGCCTGCAAGGTGGACGGCCACGTGGCCTACAAGCTGGCCCGCAAAGGCAAGGAGGTGAATCTGAAACCCAAGAAACTCGTCATCGACGAAATAGAACTGCTCCACTTCGAGCCTACCGCCGCCCAAATCCGCGTGGTCTGCAGCAAAGGCACCTACATCCGCGCTTTGGCCCGCGACATCGGCGAGGCTCTCGGCAGCGGTGCCTACCTGACGGCACTGAAACGCACCCGGGTTGGCGACATAAGCATTGACGACTGCCACACGCTGGAGGAGTTCCCCCAATGGCTCCAACAGAATGCCTGACACACGAAACTGAAATCATCATAATTCACTATCATAATGAAACTGTCCGAATTCAAATTCAGATTGCCTGAAGAAAAGATTGCTCTCTACCCCGCCCCTCACCGCGACGAAAGCCGCATGATGGTGCTCCACCGCAAGACGGGCGAAATTGAGCACAAAATGTTCAAAGATTTCCTGAACTATTTCGGCAAGGACGACGTGTTCGTCTTCAACGATTCCAAGGTTCTCCCCGCCCGTCTCTACGGCAGCAAGGAGAAGACCGGTGCCCGCATCGAGGTTTTCCTGCGCCGCGAGCTCAACGCCGAGATGCGCTACTGGGACGTCATCGTCGACCCCGCCCGCAAAATCCGTATCGGCAATAAACTCTACTTCGGCGAAGACGGCTCCATCGTGGCCGAAGTCATCGACAACACCACCAGCCGCGGCCGCACCCTGCGCTTCCTCTACGACGGGCCGCACGACGAGTTCAGACAACAACTCTTTGCCTTGGGTGAGGCACCCCTGCCGCGTTTCATCAAGCGTCCCGCCGAGCCTGAAGATCTGGAACGCTTCCAGTGCTACTTCGCCAAGAAAGAAGGCGCCGTCACAGCTCCCGCCGCCGGTCTCCACTTCAGCCGCGAGATGCTCAAGCGCATGGAGATACACGACATCCAAAGAGCTTTCGTTACCCTCCACTGCGGCCTGAGCAACTTCCGCAAGACCGACGTGGAAGACCTCACGAAACACAAGATGGACTCCGAGGAAATGGCCATCGAAAAGGAAGACTGCGAAATCGTCAACCGCGCCAAGGACATGGGCAAACAAGTGGTCGCCGTCGGCACCACCGTGCAGCGCGCCATGGAAACGGCCTGCGACACCCTGGGACACATCAAGCCCTACGAAGGCTGGACCAACAAGTTCATCTTCCCGCCCTACGATTTCCATGTGGCCACGTCCATGTTCTCCAACTTCCAGATGCCCGAGAGCACCCTATACATGCTCACGGCCGCCTTCGGAGGTTTCGAAAAAACCAAGAAAGCCTACCATGTGGCACTGAAAGAAAACTACCGCTTCGGTCCCTTCGGCGACGTCCTGCTCATCATTGACTGACATGTCCGTCGCCTACCTCGGCCTCGGCTCCAACTTGGGCCGAAGGAAACACTATCTGGAACAAGCCTTACGGGCACTTGAGCAGCACGCCGGCCGTCTGCTCAAGTGCTCTTCGTTTATAGAGACCGCCCCTTGGGGCTACGACTCGCCCAACCCCTATCTCAACGCCGCCCTCGCCCTCGAGACCACGCTCACACCGCACCAGTTGCTCTCGGTGACGCAGCAGATAGAGCGTGACCTAGGCCGCACACGCAAGAGCCGCGACGGACAGTACCACGACCGCGTTATCGACATTGACATTCTCTATTACGACGACCGGGTCATCAACGAACCCGGTCTCACCATCCCCCATCCCAGGCTCCACTGCAGGCGTTTCGTCCTGGAGCCGCTCAACGAAATAGCGCCGCAGCTCATCGACCCGCAGCGCCATCTCGCCGTTGCCCAAATGCTCGCCCGACTGGACGACTGAATTTCCCTGCGTTTTTTTTATTTCAACCATTCGCGCAGCTGCGCGTTGGTCAGGTCCACCGAAATGGCGCCCAAAGCATAGGGCGCGATGTCGTAGACATTATATGTGAACGAGATGCCGTCGGACTTCAGTTGGAACACGGTGGGCAGCGCCGGTTCCATCTCCCAGAAGAAGCCGGCCTCCCGCAACGTGGACAACGAGTCGTCCTTGAGTTCCGCGTCCTTGGCCAGTTGATTCATGATGAGTCTCAACAGCGGTTTTTCATAGCCCGGCTTCAGTACGTCGTCCAGTGTCAGCAACTGGCCCGTGCGCCGATCGAAATTAAACACGTTCAGGTAGTAACTGCCGTGAGCGCCGCCCTGATACATCTCCGTAAAGGCCAGATAGGCCAGGCGGTCCTTGCCTGCCGG
>CAMZHB010000079.1 GCA_947306605.1 uncultured Prevotellaceae bacterium
AAACAAGTTGGAATAATCCGGGCTTTCCGGAAATAGCCAGTATAATTTCTTTCATTATTCTGTTATCTGTATTTGCTTTTACAGGGCGCAAAGTTAAGTCTAAACGACGAAATACAGGCCCTGCAAAGCGAAAAAAAATGCTATTCCATCATAGAAAAAACGCTGGCCAGGAGCAACCGCAGCTGCAGGTCAACGTCTGCAACACCATCGTTGACTATTACGGCTGCAGCCCGGGCGGCCTTTTCGGCCTCATCCATTTGGAGATGTATCCAGCGTTCCACTTCTTCGCGCGGCTTAGCGTCACGTGCCATGACACGGGCCACACGTACGTCTTCCGGCGCGGTGACGGCCACAGTGAAATCCACATCTGCATCGAAGCCAGACTCAAACAGCAGGGCACATTCCACAGCTATCACACCGCACGTCTGACGTGCCATCCACTTGCGCATACGACGGCGAACACAAGGATGAACCAGGGCGTCGACTTGGGTGGCACAGGCGGCAGACGAACGGATGTAGGCCGAAAGCACATGCTTCTGCAAATGCCCGTCGTCGGACACAACGGGACAGCCCGTGAGACGGGACAACTGTATTTGCAGACGGGAATTCTCTTCCATCTCGAGGCGGGCCTCAAGGTCAGTGTCGAAGACAGGGACTCCCATAGCCTCCAACCGACGGCACACGTAGCTCTTTCCAGAACCTATGCCACCGGTGATGCCCAGGCTAAAGGTCTTCTGTTTCGCTTTCGGGGACATCTTCAATCAGGAATTCCACCACGGAAGGCACAATGCGCACGTGGCTTACGCCTTGCGGGATGGATCTTAAAGAGAGTGTGGCCCGGCCATCGGCTTTGTCCTTCACTTCGTCATAGGAAAGCAGAAGGACAAAATCATCGGCCGTAATGCGGCTGTAGGATTTGGTACCTACTTGGAAAGTCACTTTCACCTTCGAGGGGAATGTGCGCAAGCGTTTGGTGGCCGGAAAGTTGGTTCCACGCACGGTGACGAAAACATCGTTCTCTGTCATTTCGTCCACGACAATGTTGAGTTTCACCATCTCGGGCGCATACTTGACGCCACGCACCGGCAAGAGTTCCACATCGCGCGTTTCGGAAGCCATAAGGCCAGTGGCATAGACAGGAACCGTGTATGCGGCCTTCAGGGTGTCAAGAATCTCCTGCGAGGCCCACACCGTCACTGAGTCGGGAACGACACGCACAGACGAGACGGCAAAGGAGGCTTCAGCCTTCACTGTGGCTTGAAGACGAACAGGCATACGGACATGCATACCAAAATTAAAGAGGTATTCCAAACGTTCCGGCTTTGCTGAAACCAGACGTGTGGACGCGTTCAACTTCTGCAACAACTGTTTTGTCAGATCTGTTACCGGAAATGACACAAAACCCGAATGACGGTCATAGTTTGCGAAGTCCACGGATACCTTGGGCACACCGGTATAGTGATAGTTCATCAATTGACTGCCGTGATCTTTGAGCACCACGTGAATCGTATTAGGCAAAGGTGTCGTGATGACCACATTTTCGGGCACGTTGACCAATTCTATAGGCACGTCAAACTCGCGCTCATATTCGTCGTCAAGCGCCAGAAAGGCCCAGAAGGCAGCAGAAAGGAGCAGAAAGAACACAAAGGCGAAGACGCCGCGGTTCATAATCCGCGAGAAGAAGCGGCGCACACGTACCATCGTGCGCAGAAAGAATGACACCACGGGGCCTCTCATGATTGGATTGAAAAGAAAAACAACAACTGGCCTTGACCGAAGCCAAAGCCAGTTTAAAATAGTTTCATTTTACTTTACTTCAGCCTGCTGGGATGCCACGCTTGAGGAGTCGGCATAGATGCAGGCTTTGTCGATGCGAATCTTCACATCTTTGGCAATTTCGAGCACAATGACATTGGTGGCCTCGTCAATCTGGCGAATGGTGCCATGGATGCCGCCGGCTGTGATGACATCTTGACCCACGTGCAAGGCTTTGCGAAAATTCTCAATCTCTTTCTGTTTTTTGCGCTGCGGACGAATCATGAAGAAATACATGATGGCGAAAAGCGCAATAATCATTACCCAGAACATGCCGCCACCACCGGGTTGCTGAGTAGTAGTTCCTGTCTGTAGCAGGATAGAAGTCAATGTAATCATAACTTATAAATTAGGTTTAGGTGAATAATTTTACTTGCTGATGCGGCCTTCTGTACGCAGACGCTTCACGATGTGGTCAAGCAAGCCGTTGACAAATCCGGCACTGCGCGGTGAACTGTACACTTTAGCCAACTCAATGTATTCGTTCAGTGTGATGCTGACTGGTATGGCCGGAAACGTGAATATTTCTGCCAAGGCACAAATCATGATGACCACGTCCATCACAGCTATGCGTTCAAAGTCCCAATTGCGCGATGCATTACGAATCAGGTTCTCATATTCGTCGTGATGAATCAATGCTGCTTCAAACAGACGACCGGCAAATTCGCGATCTTCATCCGCACTGTAAGCCGGAAGTAACGGCTGATTCTTGTCGTCGTTCTCAGTAATACGCTTGATTGTCTTCAGGACGAACGTGTCCACCACGTCCTTGTCGTCGTTCCAATAGAGGCTCCATTCCTCGAGGGCGCTTTCCACGTCTTCGTTGTTGCAGATGAACTGCTTGTACGCTTTGCGCCAAAACTCACGGTCCGTTTCAAACGAATCCTCCTGCAACGCCATATAATCTTCGTAGAGTTTGCTCTCGGAAATCTGTTTATAAAGCTTCTTCACCAGCCCCTCTTGCTCTAGCCATTTGTGGGTTTCAGGTTTCTCGAAGAAATCGTACAACTGTTTGTTTTCGGCCAGCAGGGCGGCAAAGCGGTTGTTCACAAAGCGGGCTTTGCTTGTATCTTCACTGTCTATCGCCTTCAGACGCTCGTTCAGTGAATCATAGCGGCGACGGCCATAGTCAGTGATTTCGGTAATAAGAAGTAACAGATAGTGGTAGAGGTCATAGGCTTTGGAAAGACTGAAGACAAGTTCTTTCATCGCGTCGTCCACTGACTTTCCCTCATTTTTGTAATCGGCATACACCAATTGCACCACCTTCAATCTTATCAGTTCTCTATTTATCATTTTTCTGATGTCTCACTTAGATTCAATACTGCAAAAGTACGTATTTAATTCTGAATTCCCACTTCCCTGCCCCACTTTTTCCAATAAATTCGTGACTTTCCTTCAAAACAATGTGAGCAAGTCGGCAAAACGGTCGATGGAATGGTCGGCTGATGTCAGTTCATCGGGTGTGCCGTTGCCATAGGTAACGCAGCAGGTGGAGCAACCCGCCGCCAGTCCCATTTGGATGTCGTAAGCCGAGTCACCCACGACCATGGCTTGTGTCGGTGCAGTGCAGGTGTCCTGCAGTATTTTGATTACCATGTCGGGGGCCGGTTTGGGGCGGGCAACGTCGAGTGTGCTGACGATGCTGCTGAACAGGGACATCACCTCCATGTCGCCGAGCAGTTGGAGCAAAGAAGGTGTCGTGCGGCTACTGGCAACAGCCAGTTTCAGTCCGCGACGGTGGAGTTGGCGCAGGGTGTCGATGACGCCTGGGAACGGCGGCACAGCTCCGGGCACATTGTTTTTCGGAAACAATTCGTTGCGGTATAGTTCGGCACAGCGTTCGGCCAACGTGTGGTCGTGAAGAATTTTGAAAAAGCACCCGACCAACGGTAATCCGATCGTGGCAGCGCAGGCGGCCTCGTCGGCAACGGGAAGGCCGAGGGCCGCCAGTGTTTCCTGCATGGTGGTAACGATGAGGCGGCGCGAGTCGCCCAACGTACCGTCAAAATCAAGAATGAGTGTCTGGACGGAGGCGTTCATCAGCTTTACGTTTCCATGTGATGAACCATATCAGGGCAAAGACAAACGTCAGACCGCCCAGCACGTAGCTCAGCGTAGTGTCCAAATGGAGCGCCTGCTTGGAAATGAAGAGGAACGTGGAGCAGGTCACCGTCATGAAGAGGGCGGGCACGAGCGTCACGCAGTAAGGTTTCTTGTGGAGAACCAAATAGACCGTCAGGGTCCACAGCGTGAAGACGGCCAGCGTCTGGTTGGCCCAGCCGAAGTATTTCCAAATGACGTTAAAACCGTCGGGGTTGCCAATCTGCCACATCAGCAGGGCAATGGCGGCAGCGAAAAGCGGGATGCAGATGTAGAGGCGTTTCGCGATGCTCCGTTGTTCCAAATGGATGAAGTCGGCAATGATGAGTCGTGCCGAACGGAACGCCGTGTCACCGCTGGTAATGGGCGCTGCCACCACACCGAGCAGGGCCAGGATGCCGCCCACGATGCCCAGCCAGTCGTTGCACACCAAGGAAACCACGGCAGGTGCCGACGTGGCATAGCCGTTTTCAGCGGCCAACAGGGTGTGGCCAGGTTCCGGCGTATTGTAGAAGAAAAACATGGCCACCGTAGCCCAGATGAGCGCCACGATGCCTTCCGTTATCATGGCACCGTAGAAGATGGGGCGTCCCATACGTTCGCTCTTCATGCAGCGCGCCATGAGAGGGCTCTGCGTGGCATGGAAACCGCTGATGGCTCCGCAGGCGATGGTAATGAAGAGACATGGCAGCAGAGGTTCCGACTCATGGCCGGTTGCAATGGCCATATTATCCACACCTTCCCATATCTCAGGCAATGCCGGCCACTTCAGCAGCAGGCATACCATCAGGCCGGCGGCCATGAAGAGCAACGAGAAGGCGAAGAGAGGATATACCTTGCCGATGATTTTGTCTATCGGCAACATGGTGGCAATGATATAGTAAACAAATATGACAATAATCCAGAATGTGCCGCTACCCCACATGCCTTTCAGTATTTCGGCGGGGCTGTAGACAAAAACGGCGCCGACCATTGACAGCAGCAGGACGCTGAACACCAGCATGACGCGCTTAGTGCGGCCGCCCAGATAGTTACCCACCAGATCGGGCAAGCCGGCTCCGCCGTGGCGCAGGGAGAGCATGCCGCTGAGATAGTCGTGGACAGCACCGGCGAAGATGCAGCCGAACACGATCCACAGGTAGGCCGACGGACCGAACTTGGCACCCATGATGGCACCGAAGATGGGACCCGTTCCCGCGATGTTGAGGAACTGGATCATGAAAATCTTCCAATTGGGAAGTACAATGTAGTCGATACCGTCGGCTTTGCTTACGGCCGGCGTGACGCGGTCGTCGGGACCGAACATACGTTCGACAAAGCGGCCGTAAAGCAGGTAGCCCAATACGAGCAATGCCAGAGAAATCAGAAATGTTATCATTTTAGTACGGATCTTTTATTTTCAAGATGCAAAATTACAAATAAATGAGTGGAAAGACGAAAAGAAACACAAGTTTTCAATTTCGTGTTTCTGAACGAAAGTAATTTCCACGGACGAGCCGTTGTCAAAAATTTTTACACCGTATAAATTATATCCGTAACTTAATAATTATCACCCACTCTGACGAACAGGGCATTCGAGGCGCCGTTTCGGATTTTTGAGACGCCGTTTCTGCGGCCTGAAACGCCGCCTTTAAGCCCAGAATCTGACCTCTGACAAGAAATGTCAAGAATTATCACCCATTTTTCGACCTTTTCGGACATAAATGTTTTTTCTTGTAGCCTGATTTCATTATCACCAAAATGTAACACAATTGTAACCTGGTAAAAATGGCATATACCGACCATGGCCCGTAATTTTGCATGCAGGATCTTTTTATCAATATTGTTATTATGATGATAGCTATTAAACTGATTGGTGCTTTGGCATTACTCATCTATGGCATGAAGGTGATGAGTGAAGCTCTCCAGAAAATGGCCGGTTCCCAGTTGCGCCATGTGCTGGCGGCAGTGACGGGCAACCGGTTGACAGGTATACTCACAGGAACGTTGATTACAGCCACCGTCCAATCGTCGTCGGCCACCACGGTAATGACCGTATCGTTTGTCAACGCCGGTCTGCTGACTTTGGCTCAAGCCATTACCGTTATTATGGGAGCCAATATCGGAACCACGCTCACGGCGTGGATCATGACACTGGGATACAATATGGACCTTACAACACTGGTCTTTCCAGCCTTTGTTGTCGGCATTCTCCTTATTTATACGCGCCGCCACCGCTACACGGGTGATGCTCTGTTTGGCTTGGCTTTCATGTTCTTCTCGTTAGTATTGCTCAGCACCACAGGACAGGAAATGGACTTGGCGCACAATCCGGACGTGGTGGAGTTTTTTCGCTCTCTCAATACGAAAAGCCACTTGACCATACTCACTTTTTTGGGTATAGGTACTTTGGTTACGTGCATCGTCCAATCGTCGGCAGCCGTAATGGCACTCACCATATTGTTGTGCTCCACGGGCGTACTTCCCATCCATTTGGGCATAGCTCTGGTGATGGGAGAAAACATCGGAACCACGGCTACGGCCAATCTGGCGGCTTTGGGAGCCAACACCCAAGCCCGGAGGGCCGCAATGGCTCATTTGGTATTCAATGTGTTTGGTGTCATTTGGATATTGTGCGTCTTTTATCCCTTCGTTTCTTTGGTATGTCTACTTTCGGGATACCACGAAGGCGACAGCGCAGACAAACTGCCAGTAGTACTGGCTATGTTTCACACTTGTTTCAATGTGACCAACACGTTAATCCTTATGTGGTTTATTCCTCAGATTGAGTGTCTCGTACAATGGATTATACGGCCTCGGACACAAACCAGCGACGACGAGTTCCGTCTGAAGCATATTCAAGGAGGATTACTCAAAACACCCGAAATAGCAGTTCTCGAAGCTCAGAAAGAAATAGTTCACTTCGGCAATCGCATTGTCCGCATGGTGGGATATGTCTCTGACGCAGTAGAAGCCACAGACATCAAAACACAGAATTCGTTGTTGGAACGTATCGAAAAATATGAAACCATCTGTGACAATATGGAGATGGAAATAGCCAACTTCCTCGAACAAACCGGCAACGCCCATGTCAGTGACCGTACGAAACAGACAATACGGTCCATGTTACGCGAAATAAGCGAAATGGAAAGTATCGGTGACAGTTGTTTTAATATGGCACGCACCCTTCGCCGTAAACAAGATATGAACGAATTGTTTATCGAAAGTCAGAAAGGCTGTGTCCGACTTATGCTACAGGAAGCCACTCATGCAGTAACCAATATGACAGAAGCCTTGGAACAACCGCGTGATGAAGCCCTGTTGGTCCGTGCAACAGCTACTGAACAACGCCTCGGACAACTACGTGACCATATGATGAAAGACAACAGGGAACAAGTGAACAACAATGTCTATTCCTATGCTTCAGGCACCCTTTTCATGGACCTTGTCTGCGAGTGTGAGCGACTGGGGGACTATGTTATGAACGTCATGGAAGCCAGATACGAAAAATAATTCGCAACTTTGTAAGTGTAAAAGCATACTATATGACGAAA
>CAMZHB010000080.1 GCA_947306605.1 uncultured Prevotellaceae bacterium
CTATTTCGGTTAACAGGGACTGGACGATGTGACTTCGGTGAAGTTTGAAGTCTATTCAGGCTACAATGAGTTCAGCGACACCATCGGCATCGCCTCATGCGCCGAAATGGTGTTCGGACGTAACCTGGACAACAAAACCGTATTCCCCGTCTTCGCCGACAACTTGCTGACCACGCTGAAACCCGGTGTGACGCAAGCAGACATCGACGCCATGGAAAATCCCTATGCCAAGGTGCTGGCCCAACAATTGTTCGACAAGACCTACAGCACCGAGTACCGTGTTCACCAGTTTCCCTGTCGAATCAACCATACACTGATAACGCGCACCTTCATGGCGCAGGGCATTTACGACGCTTGCGAGAACGTGACCGGTATCATGATTTCGAAAGGTAAGACCATGGTCGTCGTGGAAGGTGCCGCCGATGAAAGCCAATTGACGCTGGAGGTTTACGGATGGACCGTGCCTGAGGGTAAAACGTTCAATTATGTAAGCTACGGCCTCCACAACGGCGTGAACATCATTAACCATACCCTCGACTGGGACGGCTTGGCCTACGTGGACTATAACAACAAGAATCCTGAGGCGTGCGGCGACATCAAAGTGCACTTCGTCAACGGTACGGTGAACGGTTACCTGTCGATGGACAAGACCAATGCTGAAATGCAGGACATAGTGAAGCAAGCCAAGTACACCACCATCGACCTGATAGGTGACCGCGTGCATCTTGTATGGGAAACGCAAGCTTTGTTAAAGTATGCCACCGGCAAGTACCGCCAGCACATCAATACTATCGACACTATCATCGCTTGGGAACACAGGCTTCTAGGCATGGAGAAGTACAACCTTGTACCCAAGAACCGCGTGCTCGGTTATGTGAACTACGACTACTACATGGGCATGGGCGGTCTGGGCATCTCGTTTAAGTATGACCAGCAGCGACGCATCCTCGATCCCACTAATGTCATGAAGAACGACCTCGACGTGGTGTGGGGGCTGAGCCACGAGTGGGGCCACCTGCACCAGATGACGCCATATTTCAACTGGCCGGGGCTGGGTGAAGTGAGCAACAACATGAATTCGTGCTACAACTCGTTCCACATGGGCTATGCCTGCAACAATGTGAAGAACGAGTGGGCCGAAGCCCGTACGCAGTTCTTTAATTCCGACCCCAAAGCCGGAAAGATTAGTAAGATGCGTTCCAATGGCTACAAACGCGCCAGCCAATATAAGTTCAGCCAGCCTATGTATGAAGCTTACCTGGCTATGGCCGACTCGACCATCAAGTCGCGTGCCGACGACCCGCTTCATTCCCTGCAGGCCAACGAAGCATCCTTGGGCCCTCGTCTCGCGTGCTTCTATATGCTGCATGTTTATATGGAAAGCCACGGTTATGCTGACTTTTACCCTGACCTCTATGAGTCGTTGCGCCACACCGAGACCGATGAGGACAAGTATTCCCTGGTGGCTGCCGTACAATATGCCAAGCACGACCGATACAAGATTCTCAAAGAGAAATTCCCCGAATCCACGTGGGTGAAGGACAACTGCGTGAACATGCAGAGCACCGCCTGGCAGAACGCCGTGCCTTACATCTTCAACTTTATCCGCCGGGCTTCCATGACGAGCGGTTACAACCTGATGCCTTATTTCGAGGCCTTCGGTTGGTTGCGCCAGGTGGCCCTCTTCGTTGACGACGACTACGGACAGAAATACTACTGCATGACGCAGGGCATGTACGACGAGTTCAAGGCCGATATGGACGCCCTCGTGGCCGACGGCACGCTTAAGGAAATGCCTGAAAACTTGATTACGGAGATTGTGAACCAGGCGTTACCCAAGTTCACCACCCCGACTATCCCGAACTGATAACCCCCAAACATAAAAACGATGAAGAAACCATTGCTATTGCTGGCCTTAACGGCCCTGTTGCTCACCTCCTGCGGCGGTGACAAGACGAAAGAGAGTATCAAGGACGTCACCGGCCGTTGGTTCGTCTATATGGACGCCGACTGCACCGAGGTGGATTCCACGGCCTACTTCGAGTTCTTTGACGACAAGACCTATGTGCGCCACTTCCACGACGCCGCCCTCACCGAGACGGGCACCTATGCTACCGATGACACCAAGAAAGACTACGGGGCCCCCAGCCGCCGCGTCGACATGACCAATCAGGCCGACGAGCGCTATTTCCTTGACATTGTGAAAGACGGCAAGGACTATCTGGTGGTAACGCGTTACCAAATGAACAGTGAAAAAGAAGACATCGAGTACTATTCGTTTGAACCCGCCAAGAAATAATTTGAAAATAGTTGGCGTAAAATTTGGTCAGTAAATCAAAAAGTTGCTACCTTTGCACCCGCTTACTCCGCAGGGAGGGCAAAAACCGTTTTATTCACTAAATTCAATTAACAATGTATCTCGATTCTGAAAAGAAGAAGGAAATCTTTGGAACGTACGGAACGTCTAACACGGATACTGGTTCTCCTGAGAGCCAGATTGCCTTGTTTTCTTACCGTATTTCCCATTTGACGGAGCACATGAAGGCCAACCGTAAAGATAATACGACAGAAAGGGCCTTGACTAAACTCGTCGGCAAGCGTCGCGCGCTGCTCAATTATTTGAAGCGTAACGATATCGAACGCTACCGTGCCATTATCGGCAAACTGGGTCTCCGCAAGTAAGAGAACCTTCGGGTCCAGACACCCAAAACAAAGTGCGCCTCCGCAATTTATGCGGAGGCGCACATGTTTTATGCCTATAAATTGTGTTTTATGTCTATGAAAAGATGAAAAAATGCCGTATGTAAGTTTTTTTAAGAAAAATCCCCGAAAAAATGGTGCTTGTATGAAGTGTTTATTGTAACTTTGTAATGCATAAATCTCAAAACTGTCGAATCTCTGTATTCCCTTTGGTAATCGGATGTGCAAAAAAGACGTGGCCGCAAGGTCGCAGGCAATTATGCGTGAGTTGGCTGACAGTGAGAGGCTTCCTGACGAAATCCGGAAAGGAAAAATCGTTAAGGAGATTTGTAAAAACAGGCATGTTAATAATCTCTTTTATAGTCTGCCCGCATACATCCTTGCGTGAGTACCGATAGGGCAAGACACATCTCTTAATATTAGTGCATCAGGTGGGCGCGATGAGAATCGCGCCCTTCTTGTTTTTGAAGAGGGCAAAAGATAGTCGAGTCCCCGTTTTGTCCAGATTTTTCACCCTCAATCTGTAAACCTTGTAACGTGCTGATTTTCAATTAGCGCTTGAAATAGTAAATCAGAAGCGGCGTTTCAAAATTTTGAAACGCCGCTTCTGCGCCCCGAAGTCCCACTTCTGATTGTCGAAATCCAACCCCTTCTGCCGGTTTGTCAAAATTGACGACTCGTTTTTGCCTTACATTGTCAGCCAGTCTTGTGCGGAAGGAACAAAATGGGTGAGTTTGAGCGGGGGAACTGCATGTTTTGAGTGTCTCCGATGGCCTTTTGCCGCCTTTTTCGTAACTTTGTACCCAAATAAGAAACAATAGAAAACAGAAATGGACACATCATTGTTTAGTACTGCCCCTAACCGCGTGGCTGACCTGTCGCTGGCCGAGTGGGGCGAGAAAGAGATACGTATAGCCGAGCACGAGATGCCCGGCCTGATGGCCTTGCGCCGCAAGTATGCCGACGCGCAGCCGTTGAAGGGTGCCCGTATCATGGGTTCGCTGCACATGACCATCCAGACGGCGGTGCTCATCCGCACGCTGGTGGCCCTTGGCGCCGAGGTGCGCTGGAGCTCGTGTAACATTTATTCCACGCAGGACCACGCTGCCGCTGCCATTGCGCAGGGCGGTGTGGCGGTGTTCGCCTGGAAGGGCGAGTCGCTGGAGGACTACTGGTGGTGCGCGCTGCAGGCCATGAACTTCCCCGGCGGGCAGTTGCCCAACATGATTGTGGACGACGGCGGCGACGCCACGCTGATGATACATCTTGGTGTGGAGGCGGAGAACAATCCCGCCGTGCTTGACACGCCTTCGACGAGCGACGATGAGCGCGAACTGAAACGACTACTGAAGCGTGTGCTCGAGGCTGACCCGCAACGCTGGCACCGCACAGCGCGCGGCATGCAGGGTGTGAGCGAGGAAACGACCACGGGCGTGCACCGGCTGTACAACATGCAGCGCGACGGCAAGTTGCTGTTCCCTGCTTTCAATGTGAATGACTCGGTGACGAAGTCGAAGTTCGACAACCTGTACGGTTGCCGCGAATCGCTGGTGGACGGCATCAAGCGCGCCACCGACGTGATGCTGGCCGGCAAGGTGGCCGTGGTTGCCGGCTACGGCGACGTGGGCAAGGGCTGTGCCCAAAGCCTGCGCTCCTATGGCGCCCGTGTGCTGGTGACGGAGGTGGATCCCATCTGCGCCCTGCAGGCAGCCATGGAAGGCTATGAAGTGGTGACGATGGAAGAGGCTGCCCCGCGCGGCAATGTGTTTGTGACATGCACGGGCAACATCGACGTCATTACAGTGGAGCACATGGCGCAGATGCCCGACGAGGCCATCGTGTGCAACATCGGTCACTTCGACAGCGAAATACAAGTGGAAAAACTGAAGCAGGTGCCTGGCATCCGTAAGGAAAATATCAAGCCGCAGGTGGACAGCTACCAGTTCCCTGACGGTCACCGCATCACACTGCTGGCCGACGGCCGTCTGGTCAATCTGGGCTGCGCCACGGGACATCCCAGTTTCGTGATGAGCAATTCGTTCACCAACCAGACGCTGGCGCAGATAGAACTGTTCACCAACCGCTACGAAACGGGCGTGTACGTGCTGCCCAAGCAGTTGGACGAGGAAGTGGCCCGCTTGCATCTGGCTGGCGTAGGGGCTCACTTGACAAAACTCACCCCCAAACAGGCCGAATACATCGGCGTGAACCCCGACGGCCCGTTCAAAGCCGAGAATTACCGTTACTAATCATTCCGAAAACTCCGAGTAAAAACAATATCCCATGAAAGAATTTCTGAAAAAAGCGTGGCCCGATGCTGCGGCCGTAGTTGGTTTCCTGTTGCTGTCGCTGGTTTATTTCTTTACCCCCGTGAGCGAGGGCCTGGTGCTCTCCGGACATGACAATATCGGCGGCATAGGTGCCGGACAGGAGATAGCGCAGTATGGTGAGCGTACGGGTGAAACAACCCGTTGGACAAACTCCCTCTTCAGCGGTATGCCCACTTACCAGATAGCTCCGAGCTACGGCTCACGCAGCGTGCTCGACGTGTTGCGCTCAGTCTACGAGGTGGGCACAACGGGAGCCCTGATGTATGTGTTCATCCTCCTGTTGGGCTTCTACATTCTGATGCGCGCCTTCAACTTCCGCCCGTGGCTGTCGGCCCTGGGTGCCATCGTGTGGGCATTCTCGTCCTACTTCTTCATCATCATTGCTGCCGGACACATTTGGAAAGTGCTGACGTTGGCGTTCATTCCGCCCACCATTGCGGGCATGGTGCTCTGCTACCGTGGCAAGTATCTTTGGGGCGGTGCCGTGACAGCCTTGTTCCTGGCGTTCCAGATTCTGTCGAACCATTTGCAGATGACCTATTATTTCCTCTTCGTCATGGGGCTGATGTTCATCGCCTACTTGGTGCAGGCTGTCCGTGAAAAGACAATGGGCCGCTTTGTGAAGGGCACACTGACGTTGCTCGTGGCAGCCGCCATCGCCTGCGCGGCCAACCTTTCGAACCTATATCACACCTATGAGTACAGTAAGGAGTCCATGCGCGGCAAGGCAACGCTGGCTACGGACGACACGTCGCAAAAGGACGGCCTTGACAAGGCCTATATCACCCAATGGAGCTATGGCATCGGTGAGACGTGGAGCTTGCTCGTTCCCAATGTCAAAGGCGGTGCTTCTGTGCCCATCGCTGCCAATGAAACGGCCATGGAAAAGGCCAATCCGCAATACCAGCAAATCTATCAGCAGATAGGCCAGTACTGGGGTGAACAGCCCGGCACGTCAGGCCCTGTCTATGTGGGAGCCTTTGTGCTTTTGCTCTTCTTCCTCGGCTTGTTCATCGTGAAAGGTCCGATGAAGTGGGCGTTGCTGGTTGCCACCGTACTGTCTATTGTGCTCTCGTGGGGACACAACTACGTGGGTCTGACCGAATTCTTCATTGACTACGTGCCTTTGTACAATAAATTCCGCACGGTGTCGTCCATTTTGGTCATCGCCGAGTTCACCATACCTTTGCTGGCCATCATGGCCTTGGCCAAGGTGTTGCAGGAACCACAGTTGTTGAAGGAAAAGAAGTGGGCGCTCTATGCCAGCTTCGGACTCACAGGTGGTTTGGCCTTGCTTTTTGCCCTGCTGCCCACTTTGTTCTTCCCATCCTACATTTCTTCGAATGAATCGGCCCAGTTGTCACAGGTCTTTGCCGATCAGCCTGGCGTATATCAGGCCATTACGTCCAACCTCAGTGAAATGCGCCGCGCTATCTTTGTCAGCGACGCATGGCGCAGTTTCTTTGTCGTGGCCATCGGTTTCGTTCTGTTGTTGCTCTATAAATACAAAGTGCTCAAGGCTACCCCGACGGTTGTGCTCATTGCCGTGTTGTGTTTGGGCGATATGTGGTTGGTCAACAAGCGCTATCTCAATGACGACAACTTTGTGGAGCCGCAGCAGAATCTGACCGGTTTCACCAAGACGGCGGCCGACGAGATGATACTGCAGGATACGACGCTCGACTACCGTGTGCTCAACATGGCCCGCAACACGTTCAACGAGAACGAGACGAGTTACTGGCACAAGAGTGTGGGCGGATACCATGCTGCCAAACTTGGCCGTTACCAAGACCTCATCAGCGAGTGTTTGGCGCCGGAAATGCAGAGGATCATGGCCTACGTGGGACAGGTCGGTGGTGAATTCAAGGCAGACGAACTTGATTCCATTTGTCCTGTTCTCAATATGTTGAACACACGTTACTTCATCTTCGGCAGCCGTGACGGTCAGCAGATCCCCGTTCAGAATCCTGCAGTGAACGGCAATGTCTGGTTTGTGGATTCCCTGCAGTATGTGGATACGCCCAACGCTGAGATGTCTGCCCTGCAACACTTGGATACGAAGCGTCTTGCCGTGGCTGAAACGCAGTTTAAGGACGCTTTGGGACAAGCCGTTCCAGTAGACTCCATGAGTACAGTCACACTGACGAAGTACGATGCCAACGAACTGCACTATACCGTCAATTCTCCGGCAGGTGGCGTGGTGGTTTTCTCGGAAATCTACTATCCCGGTTGGAAGGCTACCATTGACGGACAAACTTTGCCGTTGGGACGTGCCAACTATGTGCTGCGTGCAGCCCGCGTTCCTGCCGGTGAGCATCAGATTGTCATGGAGTTCAAGCCTGCCAGTGTGAAGG
>CAMZHB010000081.1 GCA_947306605.1 uncultured Prevotellaceae bacterium
CAAGTTGCGATTATCCAGACTATGCCCACGCTCTTGCAAAAGGGATAGAAAACGGAGAATGTCGTGTAGGCATTGGTATATGTGGTTCTGGCGAAGGTATAAGTATGGCCCTCAACAAACATGCAGGTATACGCGCCGCATTATGCTGGGTTCCTGAGATTGCAGAATTAGCTCGCAAGCACAATGATGCGAATGTCTTGGTCATGCCGGGGAGATTTATATCTGAAGAAACCGCACGCGAAATTGTAGATAAGTTCTTCAATACAGAATTTGAAGGAGGACGCCACATACGACGTGTTAACAAAATTCCAATTCAATAGTGTCTTATTTGGAGAGAGTTTCTCCCCAAACTGACACAGAACTATTCTATCGCACACCTTTCGAACTTTTGGTTGCTGTTGTCTTGTCTGCTCAGTGCACTGACAAACGTGTTAATCTGGTAGTACATGATCTATTTAAGGAATTCCCCACACCAGAAAAAATGGCGGCTTCAGATGAAGAAACTATTTTGACATATATTCGTTCTATCTCCTATCCCAATAGTAAAGCACGCTACTTAATCGGACTTTCGCGCATGATAGTGGAACGATTCTCAGGGCAAGTCCCCTCAACAATTGAGGAACTGACGCAATTACCAGGCGTAGGAAGAAAAACAGCCAATGTAATTCAAGCTATTGCTTTTGGTAAACCTGCTCTAGCCGTAGATACACATGTTTATAGAGTAAGTCATCGATTGGATATGGTACCCAAATCAGCCAATACACCATATAAAGTAGAGATGGAATTAATAAAGCACATCCCGGAGGCACATATATCACAGGCACACTTTTGGTTATTGTACCATGGCCGATACACGTGCACTTCACTGCGACCTAAATGCTCCGAATGCGGTTTAAACAGTATCTGTACTTACACTAAAAAATCAAGAATTGAATAACAATAATATTAAACAAAACAATTACAGAATTATGACAATTGAAGCATGTGATTTCAAAGGGAAAAAAGTAATTGTCCGCGTTGATTTCAACGTTCCATTGGACGAAAACGGAAAGGTAACTGATGAAACGCGCATTAAAGGCGCGCTGCCTACATTAAAGAAGGTTCTTAACGATGGTGGTAGCGTTATTATGATGAGCCACATGGGAAAGCCAAAGGGCAAAGTCAATCCTAAGCTTTCGCTTTCACAAATTGTGAGCAACGTATCCAATAACTTGGGCGTAGATGTCAAATTTGCCCCTGACTGCGCCAATGCTCAAGCAGAAGCCGATGCACTTAAGTCTGGTGAAGCCCTACTCTTGGAGAATTTACGTTTTTATCCTGAAGAAGAAGGCAAACCTGTTGGTATAGACAAAGCAGATCCTCAATACGAGGAGGCTAAAAAAGCGATGAAAACGCGTCAAAAGAAATTTGCAAAAAAGTTAGCCTCGTACGCAGATTTGTATGTCAACGACGCATTCGGCACAGCGCACCGCAAACATGCCTCTACCGCAGTCATAGCTGACTACTTCGATGAGAATTCAAAGATGTTAGGTTTCCTTATGGAAAAGGAAGTAAACGCTATCGACAATGTACTGAAAAATGCAAAACATCCATTTACGGCAATCATTGGTGGAAGCAAAGTTTCATCAAAATTAGGTGTTTTAAAGAACTTAATCGATAAAGTGGACAACTTGATTATTGGCGGTGGTATGGGCTTTACATTCTTCAAAGCCCAAGGTGGCAGTATCGGTAATTCACTCCATGAAGACGAACTTATGCCTGAAGCACTCAATGTTTTGAGAACAGCGGTAGAGAAAGGAGTAAATGTTTATCTGTCTGTTGCAACCGTAGCTGGAAATCGCTTTAGCAACGACGCAGATCAACAGATTTTCGAAACACATCGCATTCCTGACGGTTGGGAAGGTATGGACGCTTCACCAGCTTCGCTTGCAATATGGAAAGAAGTGATTTTATCTTCAAAAACTATACTTTGGAATGGCCCAGTAGGTGTTTTCGAATTTGAAAACTTTGCGAAAGGAACTGGCGAGATTGCAAAATACGTTGCCCAAGCAACACAAAATGGAGCGTACTCGCTTGTAGGCGGTGGTGACTCTGTTGCTGCTGTCAACAAATTTGGCCTTGCAGATAAAGTCTCCTACGTTTCCACAGGTGGAGGCGCTATGCTCGAAGCAATCGAGGGTAAAGTACTCCCGGGAGTCGCAGCTATCAAAGGCGAAAATTAACAATTAATCTTCTGAAGCAACTTGAAGGCCTCCTAAGTCAATTAGTGCCTGCAAGTTGCTTCACTTTTTTGTCTTGACATGAGACCTATTATCATTTTTACCTTGGTTTTGTGGCTTGCATCTTGCTCTAAAGAACAATCTGTAGCCACAAAAGAAAATAAACAAACCAATAAAACAGAACAGCAGGTTGACATTAGACTTGCCATATTGCCCACATTGGATTGTTTGCCTTTCGTAATTGCTAAAGAAAACGGTATCTATGACTCCATAGGCCTCAATGTCAAAATTTTCTTATACCAATCACAACTGAACGCAGAGAAAGCACTCGAGAAGCACGATGTCGACGCATGTGCATCAGACCTATTCCGGATAGCCCTGCTTCAATTTAGGAAAATCCCAGTGAAAATGTTTTTTTCCACGAACAGAGATTGGCACATTGTCGCAAACAAAGCATTACGTATAAACCAAATGAAACAAATGGGAGGACGTATCATTGCCATTACCCGACATTCGGTTAATGATCGTTTATGTGACGAGGCGACAATCAAAGTTAACGAAACAAAAGGGCCTACACTGAAAGCACAAATTAATAATATTAGTATTCGAAAAAGCATGCTCTTAGCAGCACAAGTCGATGCCGCCGTTCTACCCCAACCATCCGCATTAGTTGCAGAGACTAAGGGGCACACATGTCTATATAAGACCGGCGCAAGTCTACAAGATTATGCCGGACTAGCCGTTCAAACAATGTCACAGCAAACAATAACAAAAGAAAAGCTAAAGCAATTGCGTGAAGGTTACGACTTGGCTGTGATAAAACTGATAAAACAGAAACGGCTGGCAATTAACAGAAAAACTCAGCGATTGTTTGCACTTGAAGAAGTAATTGACTCCATCCTACCCCAAACAGCATTCAAGCTATCTTCAGATGTCTCATCAGAAAAAGCTATTCAAGCTGTAACATGGCTAAAAAACCGCAACCAAGTTCCAGCATCATACACACCAGATACCTTATTGTATAAATAATCTTTATGCCTGCACATTCTCAATTCTATAATGAAGTATCCAAAGCATTATATAAAAAAGACCTTATCGGAGCTCTGTACCAACTTAAGGCTTGGATAAGTACTTTATCCAACTGGGAATTAGAGTTAGACTGGGATAAAATCACCAATGGCTATCGTGCACTTTTGTCATATCAAATTGAAGGAGCCCAAGATGAACAACGTGGTGCTATGTATACCCAGTTTATGCGTTCAACCTGGTCTTTGGCCGAGAAAGCACGGAGAGAAGAAGGCATAAAAACATCATCAAACGAATACTATGTTACATTACGTGGATTGAATCACACGGAAACGGCGGCAGAATTAATAAACAAACTTGAAAACCTGCAACAGCAACTCCTATTTGATACGTTGACGACAGGCCATGGCTCTAATCTATCACAAACACGGAAACAGGAGTCCGAAGAATTGGCACGCAGACTTTTTCTCAAAACATGGACATCTGAAGAATGGACATCATCAACACGACAATTTTATACTGCGACTATTAAGTCTGCTTCGCTTGACAATTCTGTCAAGTTGCTGCTTATTAGTGCAGTGATGCTATCTCTTAATGATATTTTTGATGCGAACAAACTCATATTTCTCGTAGACACCTGCCGACATCGAGTTCAGGAAGTCCGACAAAGAGCACTCGTCAGTTTAGCATTGACACTACGTTTGCACGACAAAACAATTTCGTATTACGAGAAACTCGGCCTGAGTCCCGAACTGATTAAACAGCTACACGAACTTATAAAACAGCCATCTGCCATACAGTATTTCACATCCCTGCAATTCCATTTATTTAACTGCACTCAAGCAGATGAAATCCAAAGAACAATTCATGAAGAAATCATGCCCGGAATAATAAAATCCGGTCTTGGGAAGAATAGATTTATCAATCTCAACGAAATTGAAGAACTTTTGGATGACGATAATAACGTCGGAAAGCATTTTGATTCAGAAACCGCGCAGAATCTGCGGCAAGGCATGGAGCATCTCATGAAACTGCACGAGGAAGGTATGGATATGTATTACACATCCTTTAGAGGCTTAAAAAGCCATCCGTTCTTCTCGCAAATAAGTAACTGGTTCCTTCCGTTTAACGAGGAACACAGCGAGGTATCTCAAGGAATTGACAATGTAAAAGAGTTTCTGCGACCAATTATCGAGAGCCAATCCATGTGCGACTCGGACCTGTATTCTCTCTGCTTTCTTATGACACAATTTCCACGGGGACAAGTCGACGCCATAAGAAACCAGATCAAAGCCATGCTCGGTGATGTCATCGACAAATCAAAGACCATTAACGCAGAACGAACTATTGAAGGTACATACACTGCATTACTTCAAAACTATTTCCGGTTTTTCACGCTGTATCGCGGACGTAAATCATTCCGAAACCCATTTGATTCTGAGCTTATCCCCCTGCCGGAAATAAGTATTCTTCAGAACGCTTTTTCTGACCAAAGCATACGCGAAATGGCATACTGGGCATATAACCATTCAAAATGGGATACAGCAATCCGTCTTTATGATTTGATAAAGGAAAAGACTCACAGTACCGACTACCTGCTACTTGCCGAAGCACTGGAACAATCTGGGAACATCGATGCGGCCATAGACAAATTCCAACATACACTTATTCTCAATCCTCACGAAGAACGTGCGAAGTTCCACCTAAGCCGTCTGCTTATGAAAGAAGAAAAGTACGACGATGCCGCTAACATTTACAAACAGATTCTTAATGAAAATCCGGAGAATGTTTCTGCCCTGTTCCATTATGGGGAATGCCTCCTGGAAACAGGACATACAGACGAGGCTCTCGCACAATTTTTCCGCATTGATTATCTTAAACCGAACTTTCCGCCGGCTATGCGCGCCATCATCTGGTGTAGCCTCCTTACGAACCAACTGGAACAAGCCGAACGTTATTTCAAAAAAATTGAAGCCGGACATCCGAAGCCCGAAGACTACTTGTATGGCGGTCATACCGCATGGCTGGCCAAGAATATCCGTCTTGCAGTGGACAGATATCGGCGCTACACGACCTCACCCGAAATGAACGGTAAAATATTCCATTTTTCCGACGAAGATTCTAAACTATTGGTCGGACAAGGCCTCACGCAGGAAGAATTACAATTCATGGAAGACTACCTCAATCTGCCGGAAACTATCTGAAATCAACTCTTCATCCACCTTTGTCAAACATAGTCATTATTTCGAGCCACATAAAAAGTTTTATATGGCTCGTTGTCGAAACTATGTGGCTTCTCATTTTACATATAAAAAAGAAGACAGATTATAGGTTATATATCGAACAAAATAAGTATATTTGCGGAGAAAATAGCGCCCTGATAAAAGGTCCGCAACCGATTGTCCGAATCAACACGTAGAATTGTTTCCATAAAATGGTTTATATCAATTTGCCCGGATGCGACAACGAACTACTGCCATTTTACTTGGCGGCAGAAGAATACGTTGCCCGTCATCTGAAAGCCGACGAGTACTTCTTCATGTGGCAAGTTGAGCCGACCGTAATCTTTGGTCGCAACCAGTTAATCGAGAACGAAGTAAACATGGACTTCTGTCGCGCCCGCAACATTCGTACATTTCGCCGCAAAAGCGGTGGCGGCTGTGTATACGCAGACAAAAGCAACATCATGTTCAGCTACATCTGTGGTGGAGAGGCTGTACAATTCACATTCGACCGCTACCTGCGCCTTATAGCCTTCCTGCTTCAGAAGTTAGGGCTCGACGCACACACATCAACCCGCAACGACATCCTTATAAACGGCAAAAAAGTTAGCGGGAACGCTTTCTATCATATTCCGGGAAAGAACATAGTTCACGGAACCATGTTATATGACACGAACATGGAGAATATGGTCGGCAGCATCACTCCAAGCGATGAAAAATTGGTTTCAAAAGGAGTGAAAAGCGTAAGGCAACACATTACATTGCTTAAAGACTACATCGGAGAGCATATGAGCATCGACGAATTCAAACAATACATCAGAGAAAACCTGTGTGAAGAAGAACAAATGCTCGACAGCGGCGCCATTGACAAAATTCGTGAAATCGAAGAAGAATATTTGACAGACGAATTCATATATGGGAATAACCCGCGCTATAGTGTGCTACTGAATAAACATGTTGACGGTTGCGGTCATTTTGATGTGAGAATCGAAGTCAAAAATGGTGTAATTCGTCAAGTAAATATGATGGGCGATTACTTTCTAGTCGGAGATCTGGACAGAGGTCTGCTCAATCGTCTCCGCGATGTACCCTACAATGAGGCAGATGTGGCTAAAGCAATTGAGAATTGTAATACGGGAGACTACATTCTAAACTTAAATAATAATCATTTCATAAACTTACTATTTAATTAATTATGTCAGAAAACAAAAAAACGTGTCTATATGAAAAACACGTAGCATTAGGTGCCTTAATGAGCCCGTTTGGTGGCTTCGAAATGCCAATACAATATAGTGGCATTAAAGAAGAACATTTAGCCGTGCGCACAGCCTGCGGAGTGTTCGACGTATCTCATATGGGTGAGGTAGAAATTACCGGACCTGACGCGGAGAAATACGTTCAGCACATATTTACAAACGACATTAGCGGTGCTCCAGCAGGGAAAATTTTTTACGGAATGATGTTGTATCCCACCGGAGGCACTGTAGACGACCTTTTGGTCTATTGTGAAGGTGACAACAAGTTCTTCTTAGTAATCAATGCAGCAAATATAGATAAGGATGTCGCATGGATGCAAGAAAAAGCCCAAGGTTTTGATGTGAAAGTTGACCATCAGAGCGACTATTATGGACAATTGGCAGTACAAGGTCCGAAGGCGGAAGCATTAGTAGAGAAATTGCTCGGTTTAGAATGCAAAGAATTAGTCTTCTATACGTTCAAAAAAATTGCAGTTGAAGGAGAAACTATTATTGTAAGTCGTACGGGCTACACAGGTGAAGATGGCTTTGAAATATATGGCAGTCACAAATACATCAATGAAGCATGGGACAAA
>CAMZHB010000082.1 GCA_947306605.1 uncultured Prevotellaceae bacterium
GTATTGCAAAGACGGGAATATCGGTGTAACTTTGCAGTCGGAAAGTGAAAGTCAAGATGAAGCTTTCGGAATTGAAGACAGGCGAGCGTGCGGTCATCGTGAAGGTGGCCGGTCACGGCGGTTTCCGCAAACGTATTGTGGAAATGGGTTTCATTAAGGGTCGCACGGTGGAGACGTTGCTGAACGCTCCGCTGCAGGACCCGGTGAAATATCACGTGATGGGTTACGAGGTGTCGCTGCGCCGCGCCGAGGCTTCGATGATAGAGGTGGCGCCCTACTCCATGCAGAAGGATGCGGACGACACGACGGGCACTGCCCCGCTGATGGAGGAGGTGGAGCGCGATGTGCGGGAGGCTTACCTTCGGCAGCGCCGCACGATCAACGTGGCCCTGGTGGGTAATCCGAACTGCGGCAAGACGTCGCTCTTCAATTATGCCAGCGGTGCCCATGCCCGGGTGGGAAACTACAGCGGGGTGACGGTGGACGCCACGGAGGCGCATGCCCATTTCGAAGGCTACGACTTCAATCTCATCGACCTGCCCGGCACGTATTCGCTGTCGGCCTACAGTCCGGAGGAACTCTACGTGCGCCGCCACATCATCGACCGCACGCCGGACATCATCATCAATGTCATCGACTCGCACAATCTGGAGCGTAACCTGTATCTGACGACGCAACTCATCGACATGAACCAGCGCATGGTGTGCGCCCTGAACATGTATGACGAGTTTGAGCAGCGCGGCGACCAACTGGACATAGACTGTCTGAGCACGTTGTTCGGCGTGCCTATGGTGCCGACGTCGTTCAAGACGGGCCGCGGGGTGGACCTGCTCTTCCACGTGATCATCAACATGTATGAGGGCGTGGACTACGTGGACGCCGAGGGACGCATCAATCCCGAGGTGGCCCGCGAAATCAGGGAGTGGCACGACACGTATGTGAAGCGTAAGGAGACGGTGACGCCGGCCTGTCCGCATTGCGGCAAGAACAGTTGCAAGGGTTGCCCTGCCGCCGCTCACAATCACCTGGAGGATTTCGCCGCGGGCGACCGTCCGGTGAAGCACTATTACCGCCACATACACATCAACCACGGGCAATACGTGGAGACGGGCATCGACACGGTGAAGGCCGTGTTGCAACGCGACGAACAGATACGTCACCGCTACTCGACACGTTATCTGGCCATCAAACTGCTGGAAAACGACAGTGAGGTGCAGCAACTGGTGAAGACGTTCGCCCACGCGGCCGACATAGAGGCGGCCGTGAGGCGGGCACAGCAACAGATAGAACGCGACACGCACGAGGACTCGGAAACGGCGGTGATGAACGCCAAGTACGGGTTCATACACGGGGCACTGAAGGAGGCGGAGTTCAGCGAGGGAAACAAGAAGGACACGTACCGCATGACACACTTTCTGGACGACGTGTTCTCGAACCGCTATGTGGGCTTCCCCATCTTTTTCCTGCTGCTGTTCCTGATGTTCGAGACGACGTTCGTGCTGGGCCAATATCCTATGGACTGGATTGACGCCGGCGTGGCGTGGCTGGGGCGCTGGTTGGGCACGACATTACCCGATGGCGTGGTGAAGGACATGCTGGTGGACGGCGTCGTGGGCGGTGTGGGCAGCGTCATCATTTTCCTGCCGCAGATACTCATCCTTTACCTGTTTATATCGTTCATGGAAGACTCTGGCTACATGGCCCGGGCGGCTTTCATCATGGACAAACTTATGCACAAGATGGGACTGCACGGCAAGTCGTTCATCCCGCTCATCATGGGTTTCGGCTGCAACGTGCCCGCCGTGATGGCCACGAGGACCATCGAGAGCCGGCGCTCACGCCTCATCACGATGCTCATCCTGCCCTTCATGAGTTGTTCGGCACGCTTGCCCATCTACATCATGATAACGGGCACGTTCTTCGCTCTGAAGTACCGGTCGCTGGTGATGATTTCGCTCTATGTCGTAGGCATCGTGATGTCGGTCATCGTGAGCCGTCTGATGAGCCGTTTCGTCATCCGCGGCGAGGACACGCCCTTCGTGATGGAACTGCCTCCTTACCGCTGGCCCACCGCCAAGGCCATAGGTCGACATACGTGGGAAAAGGGTAAGGAATATCTCAAAAAGATGGGAGGCATCATTCTCGTGGCCAGTCTTGTGGTTTGGGCGCTGGGTTACTTCCCCCACAACAACGCGCTCTCCAGTCAGGAGCAACAAGAACAAAGCTACATCGGCCGTCTGGGTCAGACCATCGAACCGGTGTTCCGGCCTCAGGGCTTCAATTGGAAACTTGACGTGAGCCTTATTGCCGGTGTGGGAGCCAAGGAGATTGTCGCTTCCACCATGGGTGTGATTTATGCTGACGACGACAGTTTTGGCGACGATGCGTCGTACAGCGATAACGGCGAGAAGTACACTAGGCTGCGCTCCCAAATGATCAAGGACGGCATGACACCGCTCACGGCTTACTGCTACCTGCTCTTCATTCTGCTCTACTTCCCCTGTCTGGCCACCATCGTTGCCATCAAGAACGAAACAGGGTCGTGGCGCTGGGCTGTGTTTGCTGCCACTTACACAACGTTGGTGGCTTGGGTGGTGTCGGCGGTGGTGTATCAAATAGGCTGTTTGTTCCCCTAAATAGATGGAAGGATGGGTAAACCGAAATACAAAAAGCACTGGCACGACCGCATGGTAATCACCGTGGACGACTACATCAAGGCGGCCAAACGCGGCCAACGGGAGGCTGAACAGGAACAACGGGGACCCGGGTTCCATAGCAGCGACCGCGCCCACCGTAACCGCAAAATGTATTGTCGCAAACAAAAACACCGTCACCGCGACGAGGAGCGTTGGTAAGACGGGTTGCAAAAACAAACGTGACGCGACTTTTTTTGAAACGTTTGTTTTTGGCGGAATCATCAAAATTTGTACCTTTGCTCTCAGATAAATGCAAAGCAAGATGAGAAAAATCGTGATGTTGGCCTTTTTGTTGGCCTTGCCCGCTGTGTTGCGGGCTCAGAAAAGTTTTGAATTGCCCCTGTGGACGGGCAGTGAGTTGACTGACGACCGTGCCGATGCACGACTGCTGGTGTTCTTGGCCGACAATCCGACGGGGCAGGCAGTGGTGGCCTGTCCGGGCGGTGGCTATAGGTTTCTTTCAATGCAGAATGAAGGCATCTGGTTTGCCCGTCTGTTCAATCCCAATGGCATCTCGCTGATGGTGCTCAAATACCGTCTGCCCAAGCAGCGCCATACGGTGCCGTTGGAGGATGCCGAGCAGGCCATGCGGCTGGTGCGCAGCCATGCCGCCGAATGGGGCGTGGACACGGCCAATGTGGGTGTTATGGGCAGCAGTGCCGGAGGTCATCTGGCCACGACGCTGGCCACCCATTACCATTCAAAGGCCACGCGTCCTGATTTTCAGATTTTGCTCTATCCTGTTGTTACCATGGACAAGACGTTTACCGACATGGGTACGCACGACAATCTGATTGGCAAGGATGCTTCGCCTGAAATGGAGGAACTCTACAGCAACGAAAAGCATGTGACCGACGATACACCGCGTGCTTTCATTATTTTCAGTTCAAACGACCGTACGGTACCTTTGAAAAACGGCTTCCTTTATGCGCAAGCTATGATTGATCACAAGATTCCCGTTTCGCTCCATGTTTATCCTGACGGTTACCACGGCTTCGGCTACAACCCGGACTTCAAGGATGCCGACATCTGGCACAAGGAACTTGTGCGTTGGTTGAAACGTGACGGTAAGTAAAGGCAGCCAATTTTAAGAGAACAGAAACGGCGCTTCAAATGTTTGAAGCGCCGTTTCTGTTTTTTATTTGCGACTTTGTGAATAAGG
Organism: uncultured Prevotellaceae bacterium; assembly: GCA_947306605.1. Taxonomy (GTDB): domain Bacteria; phylum Bacteroidota; class Bacteroidia; order Bacteroidales; family Bacteroidaceae; genus UBA6382. Next base: position 3,859 of record CAMZHB010000082.1, read on the forward strand.
AGCCGACTCCGGTGACGAGCCCCGTTGTGTGTTTGGCTTGTCGGTCATGTCGAATTGCAGGCTCATACCACGCTGCAAATCGTCGCGGCGGACGTAGTTCTTGTCATACGTTTTGCCGTTAATCCTGAGTCGGTTCACATAGCGGTGCTGGTCGCCCTGCCCTTTGGCTTCGATGGTCACACGCTTGCCATTCGGAAGGTGCACGATGATATGGTCAAAATAAGGTGCGCTCAAGGCGTATTCTCCCGAAGCGGGGCACACGGGATAAAATCCCAAAGCCGAGAAGACGTACCATGCGGAAGTCTGGCCGTTGTCTTCGTCGCCACAGTAGCCGTCGGGAGTGGCGCGGTAAAGGCGGTTCATCACCTCGCGGGTCCAGTATTGCGTCTTCCACGGTTGGCCGCTCCAGTCGTAAAGATAAATGATGTGTTGGGCGGGCTGGTTGCCGTGGGCATACTGGCCGAAGTTCATGACCTGCATCTCGCGAATTTCGTGGATGACCTGACGATAGTAACTTTCGTCGAAGTCGGGGGTCTGCACGAAGAGCGAGTCAAGCATGCGGTTGAAGACATCCTTGCCCCCCATCAGGTCGATGAGCCCTTGCGGGTCGTGGAAGACGGACCAGCTGTAGTGCCAGCCGTTGCCTTCGGTGAAGACGTCGCCCCATTTGAGCGGGTTGTAGGGTGTGAGGAACGCGCCGTCCTGCTGCCGTCCGCGCATCAGGCGGGTTTCCTTGTCGAACAGGTTACGGTAGTTGTAGGCATGCTGACGGTAGGGTTCCAGTTCGCTTTCTGTCCGTCCCAGGGCGCGTCCGAACTGATAGATGCACCAGTCATCGTAAGCGTATTCCAGTGTACGTGCCGCACTTTCGTTGATACCCACGTCGCAGGGCACATAACCCAGCCGGTTGTAGTGATCGAAGCCGAGGCGTCCCGTGGAGCGCACTTGGGGATGCACTGCGTTGGCACCGTGGGTAACGGCTTCCCAGAGCAGGTCGGCATCGTAGCCTTTGAGTCCTGCCAGATAAGCGTCGGCCACCACCGAGGCGGAGTTGTTGCCCACCATGCAGTTGCGATGGCCCGGGCTGGCCCATTCGGGCAGGAAACCACTCTCCCGATACATGTTGGCGAAGCCTTCTTGAACGAGAGAGCCTACCTCGGGATAAATCAAATGAAGGAGAGGAAACAGGGCGCGGAACACGTCCCACACGCCGAAGTCGGTGTAGAGGCGTCCCGGTTCCACGGTGCCTTTGAACGGGCTGTAGTGGACAGGTTTGCCATGGGCATCCTCTTCGTAGAAACTGCGCGGGAAGAGCAGGGCGCGGTAGAGGCAGGAATAGAATGTGCGGGTGTGGTCGATATTGTTGTGGTCCACTTCAATGCGTCCGAGCCAGCGGTTCCATTCGGCGGCTCCGGCCTGCATCACGTCGTCGAACGTGCGCCGGCCCACCTCGCGCTGCAAGTTGAGCCCGGCCTGTTCGGGACTGATGAACGATGAACCGACGCGGGCAATGACCGGGCCACCCTGTGGCCCGAATCCGACGACGGCTTGGGCGTGGTTGCCTTCGACGGCAAGTTTGTCCGTTCCCAGTTGGTCACCGTCGCCCACGGCGGTGTAAGTAAAGGGCCGGTCAAACTGTATCACGAAGTAGTTCTTGAAATTCTTTGGCACACCACCGGCGTTGCGCGTGGAGTAACCGATGATTTTGCGTTCTTCGGGAATGATTTTCACGAACGAGCCTTTATCGTAGGCATCGACGGTGAGATAGGCTTCGCGCCCCTGCTGATAGCTGAAGCGGAACAGGGCGCAGCGCATGGTGGGTGTCAGTTCGGCCGTCACGTTGTAGTCGGCCAGATAGACTTTATAATAGTAAGGTGTGGCCGTTTCGCCGAAGTGAGAGAACCAACTGGCGCGTTTTTCCTCGTTCGCTTCGGGACGGTCGGCGGTGGGCATCAGGCTGAAAGCCCCGTAATCGTTGATCCACGGGCTGGGCTGATGGGTTTGTTTCAGTCCGCGCAACTTGTGGTTGGTATAGGTGTACATCCACCCGTCGCCATTCTTTCCGGTCTGGGGCGACCAGCTGTTCATCCCCCAGGGCAGGGAGATGTCGGGATAGAGATTGCCCGTGGAAAGTTCAAAACTGGACAGGGTGCCCACCAGAGGGTTCACGTAGTCCACCGGACCGCCCGTGACGAAAGCCCGCAGCGAGGGCGTCAGGCAGAAGATGAGGAGTAAAGGCAGGAAACGTCGTTTCATTGGTACTTTGTTTTTTGAAATTAAGGCAAATATACGAATTTCTTGACAACAGAGTTGCGATTGACCCGCAATAAAACGGTACGGTTTTTATCAAAGCATTTTACCCAAAATCCCAGCGTTTCGTAACGCGTTGATATTCAACTGGTGTCAAATGTGGTAAATCCGAAGCGGCGTTTCAAAATTTTGAGACGCCGCTTCTGCGCCCCGAAGTCCCACCTTTGAGTCCTAAAATCCGGTCTCCTTTCGGGAATAGTCAAAAATTTGGAGCCTAATTCTTCAACACAGTGGAATGAGGGGCTTTGTCCGACTGAATCAGTGCGCTTCCAGCCAGTTTGTCCCCCAGCCACAGTCGGCAATGAGGGGTACGCTCATCTGGTAAGCGTTTTCCATTTCGTGTTTCACGAGTTGCCCTACCCTCTCCCGTTCTTCGTGCGGTACGGTGAAGTTGAGTTCGTCGTGGACTTGCAGTATCATTTTCGTGTTCAGGTGTTCTTCGCGCAGCCGGCGGTCGATGGCTATCATGGCCACTTTGATGATGTCGGCGGCAGACCCTTGGATGGGGGCGTTGATGGCGTTGCGTTCGGCGTAGCCGCGCACCACAGCGTTGCCTGAATTGATGTCAGGCAGGTAGCGGCGCCGGCCGAAAATGGTTTCGATGTAGCCTTTCTTGCGTGCCTGTTCGATGCTTTGGTCCATGAAGCGGCGGATGCCCGGGAATGTGTTGAAATAGCTGTTGATTAGTTCTTTGGCTTCGAAACGGCTGATGCCGATGCGCTGGGAGAGCCCGAAGGTGGTGATGCCATAGATGATGCCGAAGTTGGCGGTCTTGGCCTTGCGGCGCTCGTCACCGGTCACCTGGTCGATGGGCTTGTGGTAGATGCGAGCGGCCGTGGCAGCGTGGATGTCGTGCCCCTTTACGAAGGCGTCGATCATGTGTTCGTCTTGGCTGAGGTGGGCCATGATGCGGAGCTCAATCTGCGAGTAGTCGGCAGAGAAGAAGAGTTGGCCGGGCTCGGGAATGAAGGCGCGGCGTATTTCGCGTCCGTCGTCGCCGCGGACGGGGATGTTCTGCAGGTTCGGGTTGCTGGAACTGAGACGTCCCGTGGCCGTAACGGCTTGGTTGAATGTGCTGTGGATGTGTTCCGTGCGGCTGTTGATGAGCATGGGCAGCGCATCTACG
>CAMZHB010000083.1 GCA_947306605.1 uncultured Prevotellaceae bacterium
TTGGGCTTGTCGTAAATGTCCTTCGCAGCCTTGAGCTCTTTCAGATAGGCATAAAACAGCGGGGAGAACTTGCCTTGCGTCGCTTTGTCCAGTTTCAGTTGTTTCAGCACGTAGTTATGGCGTGTCTTCTCTTTCGCTGTTTGTGCCATGCCCGGACTGGTGCAGAGCAGGCAGAAGGCCGCGAGCAGCATGAGGCCCATGCTGGCGCCGCTAATTCTCATTCTTTCGGTCAGTTTCATTTTGCTTCGTTATATAGCGTTCCACCAATGTTTCAAACAGAAGAGTCGGTCTGTAAGCCGGGTTCTGTGTCCTTTTGTCTCAAAGGATGTCCGTCATTTATCCAATCCTGACGTCACCGCCAGGCTTTATCGTTCTACCCTCCGGCGCATTACTCGGACGAGCCACCCTCTGGCGCCGGTTTACTTGAACTTTCAACGTCCCGACGTACGACGGGCGCGTCACCACGTCCGTCCGTGAGCTCTTGCCTCGCGTTCTCACCCTTACCGTCTTTGCCGACGGCGGTTGTTTTCTTCTACGTCGTACATGCCCTCGCGGACATCTTCCCGTTAGGAAGGGAACTGCTCTGTGTTGCCCGGACTTTCCTCCCGTGCCACTGGGACACCGGCGACGGACCGACCGACTCTCTTTAGTTTACACGGGCAAAAATACAAAGAAACATCGATACACGCCTCGCGTGACGCCTTATTTCTTGCCCGGGGCGCGATTTTTTCCGTCTTGCGCCCCCGCCGTGCCCCCGCAGGCCTCCTCCTGTGAAAGCTATGCTTGAGATGGCTGCCCCCAAGTCCCACTTGGAAAAAACCATGTCCGATATGTGCAAAACTTGTCGGCACTAAAACGCATCAACTCAAGATAAATGCGTATTTTTGCGGCATGAAAGCGAGAAAACTTTTGATTTTTGCAGCCGTGGCCCTCATGCTGCTCTCCGCGTGTCCCGTTTGGGGCCGCTGGCGTACGTTCCGCATCTGCGAACTGAACACTGAGAATCTCTTCGACACCACTCACGACGAAGGGAAACAGGACCAGGAGTTCCTGCCCGACGGCAAGATGCGCTGGACCATGAAAAAACTGTGGAAAAAACTGGAGAACCTGAGCAAGGAACTGATATCGGTCGGTCCGAACCGTCCGGCCGACCTCATAGCCCTGACCGAGGTGGAGAACGACTCGGTCATGACGTGGCTGTGCCGGCGCGCCCTGCTGCGCAAGTCCGGTTACAGATACATCATGACCGACAGCCCCGACGCCCGGGGCATTGATGTCGCCCTGATGTACCAGCCCGCCACGTTCAAGCCCCTCAAGAGCACCTATATCCGGGTCAACAACCCCCATGCCCGCGATTTCCGCACGCGCGACATTCTCCATGTGGAAGGGCGGTTGCAGAGCGGCGACACGCTCCACGTCTTCGTATGCCACCTCTCGAGCAAGCGCGGTGGCAAGTACAGCCAGCGCGACCGCGACATAGAGTGCGCCCACCTCCGTCGCGGCGTCGACAACGTCTTCCGCCGCAATCCCGACGCCAACATCGTCATACTGGGCGACTTCAACGACGTCCCCACGTCTCCTGCACTTGTCGGCACGCTCCGTGCTGCGCTTGTCTCCGGCGATGGCGTGCGCGGTGAGTCCCGCCGCCTGTACAACTTGTCGCCCGGCCACGAAACGTCGCGCGGCATCCGCGGCACCTACAAATACGAAGGCACGTGGGAGATGCTCGACCAGTGCATCGTCTCCGGCGCCCTGCTCCGCAGCGGCGCCCGCGTGTCAACGTCCCATTCCTCCCTGCGCATCTGGGCCCCCTCCTTCGTTTTGGAAGACGACAAGTCCGACCTGCTTCAAAAGCCTCGGAGGACGTATAAGGGTTATCGGTATAATGGTGGTTTCAGTGACCATTTGCCGATATTTATTGATTTGCGTTTGTCGTTTTAGTTATTCGTGGTGGTATGGGAGTCCGCGTATTATGGTGCATGCGCGGTAGAGCTGTTCGAGGAAGATGAGGCGTACGGTCTGGTGTGAGAATGTGAGTTTGGAGAGAGCGATTTTCTCCGCTGCTGCCTGGTAGATTGTGTTGTGGAATCCGTATGGTCCTCCTATGATGAACACGAGCCGTCGCGGTGCTGCTGCCTGGCGTTGTGCGAGCCATTGTGCGAGTTGTGTTGATGTGAGTTGTACTCCGCCGGGGTCGAGGAGTACGATGTGGTCTCCGGGGTGCAGCCGTGTGAGGAGTTGCCGTGCTTCGTGTTGTTTTTGTTGTCCGTGTGTGAGTGCGCGTGTGTTTTTGAGTTCGGGCTGTACTTCGACGGTGAAGTGCATGTGATGTGCGATGCGTGCCTGGTAGTCGGCAAGCAGTGTTTGGAGGGCTTTGTTTGTGGTCTTTCCGACGACGATGAGGAGGGTTTTCATATGCGGGGTCAAAGGTACGAAAATTCGGTGAAAAATGAAGAATTAAGAATGAAAAATGAAGGTTCCCCCCGGCGCGCCTGATGTTCCGCCGGCCCCAGGCTGACGTTGGACGGCGCACATCGCGCCCCTGCGGGGCGTGTCTGCGCCAAATAAAAATTAATAATTAGAAATGAATAATTGGGGTGAGTTGTTGCGCCCTTACGTTTTCGTTGCCGCTTTGCTGTCGAACTTGGTTTCCGTGATGCCTGGGCATTGTTAATTTTTAATTTTTAATTATTCATTATTCATTGGAAAGTGCTATCTTTGCATGATATATTGAATTGTGAGGATTATGTACAGTGTTGATGAACTTGCGGACCGTTTGATTGATTTGTCTTTTGCCGAGGATATTGGCGATGGGGACCACACGACGCTTTGCTGTATCCCGGAGGGTGCGGCTGGCGAGTCGCGGCTGCTGGTGAAGGAGTGTGGTGTTTTGGCAGGTGTTGCTGTGGCACGGAGGATTTTTATGCGTTTTGACCCAGGTTTGCGTATGGATGTTTTGCTTGGGGATGGTGCCGTGGTGAAGCCGGGTGATGTGGCTTTCACTGTGAGTGGGCGTGTGAGGAGTCTGTTGCAGACGGAGCGGTTGATGCTGAACGTGATGCAGCGTATGAGCGGCATTGCGACTCTGACGCGCCGTTACGTTGACGCGCTGAGTGGGACGAAGACGCGTGTGCTGGATACGCGTAAGACGACTCCGGGTATGCGTATCCTTGAGAAGGAGGCTGTGAGAATCGGCGGGGGTGTGAACCATCGTGTCGGTTTGTTTGACATGATTCTTCTTAAGGATAATCATGTGGACTTTGCCGGGGGTATTGCGCGTGCTTTGGAGCGCTGCCACGCTTATTTGAAGGCGAAGGGGCTGGATTTGAGAATTGAAATTGAAGTGCGCTCGTTCGATGAACTGAATGAGGTGCTGTCGGTGGGTGGTGTTGACCGGATTATGCTTGATAATTTTTCTGTGGATGCCACGCGTGCGGCCGTGGAGTTGATTGGCGGCCGTTTTGAGACGGAGTCGAGCGGCGGCATCACGCTTGCGACTGTGCGTGACTATGCGGAGTGTGGGGTTGACTACGTTTCGGTGGGTGCATTGACGCATTCTGTGAAGTGTTTGGATCTTTCGTTTAAAGCGGTATAATACATAAGTGGAGAGATATGGTGAAAAGATTGACAAAAGTGTTTTTGGCCGCCGGCTTCGGGCTGTTTGCGGTACGTGGAGAAGCTTGTACTAATTTGATTGTTGGTAAAAAGGCGTCGGTAGACGGCAGTGTGATTGTTTCTTACAATGCCGACAGTTACGGTTGCTATGGTGTTATGCAGCATTTCGCTGCCGGGAAGCACACTAAGGGAAGTGTGCGCAAGGTGTACAATTGGGAGAGCAACAAGTATCAAGGTGAGATAGAGGAGGCAGCGGAGACCTACAATGTGGTCGGTAATATCAACGAGTATCAGGTTACTATTGGTGAGACGACTTTTGGCGGACGCGAGGAACTGGTAAATGAGAAAGGTATACTGGATTATGGCAGTCTGATATATATCGCGTTGCAGCGTTCACGTACGGCGCGTGAGGCTATACATCAGATGACGTCGCTGGTGGAACGCTATGGTTATAACAGTGAAGGGGAATCGTTTTCGATAGCGGACCCTAATGAGGCGTGGATTATGGAGATGGTAGGAAAGGGCCCTGAGGAAAAAGGTGCCTTGTGGGTTGCCGTACGAATTCCTGACGACTGTATCAGCGCTCATGCAAATCAAAGTCGTATCCATAAGTTCATGCATTATGACAAGAAAGACGTGATGTATGCCAAAGACGTGATAACGTATGCAAAGAAGCATGGTTATTTCAATGGTAAAGACGCTGACTTTGATTTTGCCAATGCATATTGTCCGTTAGACTTCGGTGGCGCTCGCTATTGCGAAGCCCGGGCGTGGAGTTTCTTTAATAAATGGGTTCCTGGTATGGATAAGTATTTTGACTATGCGGCAGGCATAGACTTAAATGCAGAGCCGTTCCCGTTGTATTTTCGTCCGAAATGTAAGCTTTCGGTTAAAGACATCCAGGAGGGGATGCGCGACCAGTATGAAGGTACTCCGCTTGAAATGACTTCGGATGCGGGCGCCGGAACTTGGGAATCGCCTTATCGGCCGCGGCCATTGTCTTGGGAGTATCATGGAAAGAAGTATTTTAATGAACGGCCGATTGGTACACAGCAGTCATCGTTTACCTTTGTTGCCCAGATGCGTGCTGACAGACCTAATCCGATTGGTGGGGTCATTTGGTTTGGAAATGATGATGCGAAGATGATAGCCTATACCCCCGTGTATTGTTGTGCTACAGAGGCTCCGGCTTGTTATACGAAGGCTTATGGCGACGATGTGACGTTTTCGTTCCAGTCTGCCTTTTGGGTGCAAAATTGGGTGGCAAATATGGTTTATCCCCGTTACTCACAACTGTATCCCGACTTAAAGAAAGTCCGTGACGAATTGGAGGCATCCTATTTTAACAATCAGATGTCTGTGGAGATGAGGGCTGAAGATTTTTACAAACAGAATCCGGCGGAAGCCGTGAGGTACCTGACAGACTATTCTGTGCGTACTGCCACGAAAATGGTGGAACGTTGGGTGGAATTAGGAAAGTTTCTTATTGTAAAGTACAATGATATGGTTGTTAAGCCTGAAGATAATGGCGTGTTTAAGCGGACTGAAGAAGGGCTTGGCGCACCTGTGAAGAGTCCAGGTTATCCTGAGAGTACTCGTGAACGAATAATTAAAGAGACAGGTGAACGTTTCTTGGAACCAGGAAAGAAATAGTCAATTATACAACGATTTATAGACAATAAATCTTTTATATACAGTTAATAATATATGGAAAATAAAGCGTTAATTGCACAATGTGCCAAAGTGGCTCAGACGTGGCTTGATTCACCTTTGTATGATGAAAAGACAAAAGCCGACGTGCGTGATATGTTGGCCAATGTAGACAAAACAGAGTTGATAGATTCATTTTATAAAAACCTTGAGTTTGGTACAGGAGGCTTACGTGGTATCATGGGACCTGGTACAAATCGTATGAATATCTATACTGTCGGTGCGGCAACCCAAGGGCTGAGCAATTATTTGAATCGTGAGTTTGCTGATAGAGAATCTATATCTGTTGTAATTGGCTATGACTGTCGCAATAACAGTGAATTGTTTGCTAAAACGTGTGCTGATATTTTCTCTGCGAATGGTATTCATGTTTATCTCTTTGATGATATGCGGCCGACTCCAGAAATGTCGTATGCAATCCGTCGTCTGGGGTGTCAAAGCGGAATCATTCTAACGGCTTCTCATAATCCGAAAGAGTATAACGGATATAAGGCATACTGGGACGATGGTGCGCAGGTGTTGGCTCCACATGACAAGGGCATTATCGATGAAGTAAACAAGGTGCGTGTAGATGATATTAAGTTTAAAGGAAATCCTGATTTAATATCGGTAATTGGAGAGGAAATAGACAGAGATTATTTGAACGATGTCAAAGGTATTTCGATTGATCCCGCATGTATTTCGCGCCAGAAGGGACTTAAAATTGTCTATACGCCGATTCATGGAACGGGGATGAAGTTAATTCCACAATCTCTGAAGTTGTGGGGATTTGAAAATGTGACCTGTGTTCCTGAACAAATGATTAAAGACGGAAACTTCTCGACGGTTGTAAGTCCTAATCCGGAGAACGCAGAAGCTTTAACGCTTGCCTTGAAATTGGCAAAGGAGATAGATGCCGATATCGTGATGGCTAGTGACCCTGATGCAGACCGCGTGGGAATGGCCTGCAAGAATGATAAAGGCGAGTGGACTTTAATCAATGGTAACCAGACTTGTCTAATTTTCTTGTATTACATAATAAAAAATCGTCAGGCTCGTGGATTGATGAAAGGGAACGAGTTTATTGTTAAGACGATTGTAACGACAGAATTAGTAAAGCGTGTAGCCGATACAGCAAACATAGAAATGCTTGACTGCTATACTGGTTTCAAATGGATTGCACGTGAGATTCGCTTGCTGGAAGGTAAAAAACAGTATATTGGAGGCGGTGAAGAATCATATGGTTTTTTGGCAGAGGATTTCGTACGTGATAAAGACGCAGTCAGTGCTTGCTCTTTGTTAGCCGAAATTTGTGCGTGGGCAAAGGATCAAGGGAAGACGTTATACGATGTTCTTATGGAAATCTACCGAGATTACGGATTCTCATACAATACTACGGTTAATGTAGTGAAACCTGGCAAAGCCGGAGCAGACGAAATTAAGGCGATGATGGAAGGTTTTAGGATGCAACCAGTAAAAGAACTCGCTAATTCCCCGGTTAAGAGAATGCTGGACTATCAAAGCCTGACCGTGCATTATTCTGATGGAAGGAAAGAACCATTGGCAATGCCCGAACCTTCGAATGTGATTCAGTGGTTTGCAGAAGATGGAACAAAAGTTAGCGTTCGTCCATCGGGAACGGAACCTAAGATAAAGTTCTATTTGGAAGTGGCAGGTGAGATGCGAGACGCTGCCGATTATCCGGCTGCCTGTCAGCGCGCAGAAGAAAAAGCGCAACTTATTAAACGCTCGTTGGGTCTAGAATAAAAAAGAATAAACGGGCTACATTAAAGAAACAGAAGAGCATCCTGTGTGTTGGCTCTTCTGTTTCTCATATGTGCGTATTTCTGTTTTCTATAGTGGACGTTATAAAAATAAGTGAAAGTCCAATAGGGCTTTCACTCACTTGAATTATTAGCCTGAGTTGTTGTATGATTATCCTTTGAAGAAATTTTTCACATCTTCATTGGG
>CAMZHB010000084.1 GCA_947306605.1 uncultured Prevotellaceae bacterium
CCATTTCTCCTATCCGGCCGCTTTCTCGCAAAGCTACATCCAGCACCGCTCTGCAGGCAGCTTCCTGTTGGCGGCATCGGGCCAAGGACAGCACGGCACCATTCATGGCGAGCAGGAGATACATTTCAAGATGACGAACATCGGCATCGGTGCAGGCTACGGCTACAACTACGTCCCCTGGCGGCACTGGCTGTTACACATCTCCGCTCTGCCCACGTTCATCGTCTACAGCCACACCTCAATGAAATTAGGCGACACCCGCGTGCCCCTGCACTACCACTTCCCCGAGGCCATCATCACCGGTCGTGGAGCCGTGGTGCGCCAATGGGGCAACAAATTCTTCGGTATGTCAATGGTGTTCAAGAACCTCGCCGTGCATAACATCAAATGGCGTGTCCGCGCCTTCTTCGGCCTGAGGTTTTAAAAGCAAGGCTTCCGTTCCATCACGCCACGCGCTAATTCCCCAGGATGGCAAATTAGAAGCGGCGCCTCAAACTTTTGAAACGCCGCCTTTGCTCTCCGTAGTCCCACTTCAAAATCCCGAACTCCCGCCACTCGCTCCCCACCTTAACATTTCCGTGTTAAAAGTGTTAACGGCAACAGGAAATAGGAAAACAATGGCGCTTTCTCACCATTTTTATTGTAAATTTGTAGAAGAATCAGACCACTGACATATTATAATGATGATAGATAAACAAATGGGTGCTGCCGCGGCCGAATTTGCCAGACGCTGGAAGGGCCGTGGATATGAAAAAGGAGAATCACAGCTCTTTTGGACAGAATTGTTGACAGAGGTTTTCTGTATTGAAAACCCGAGTAATTTCATTCGGTTTGAAGAACAAGTAAAAGTCGATGCAACCAACTTCATCGACGGCCATATTCCTTCAACACGTGTTCTGATAGAACAAAAAAGCATAGACAAAGATTTGCGCAAAGGCATTCTGCAGAGCGACGGCTCTTTGCTCAACCCCTTCCAACAAGCTCGCCGTTATGTGGTCAGTCTGCCGGTATCAGAACATCCACGGTGGATTGTCACCTGCAACTTCCGTGAGTTTCTTGTCTATGACATGGAGCAGCCCAATGGCGAACCCGAACAGATACTTCTTGAGAATTTGGAGAAGGAGTATTACCGGCTACAATTCCTCGTTGACATCAAAAACGAACATATCTCGAAAGAGATGCAGGTGTCCATGCAGGCAGGCGAGATAGTTGGCAAGATATATGAGGCGTTGCTGAAACAATATGACGACGAATCTCCGGAAGCCCAACGGTGGCTCAACATCCTTTGCGTACGCATCGTGTTCTGTCTCTTTGCTGAGGATGCAGGTATCTTTGCTCACGACCAATTCCACGATTTCCTCGTGCGTTATGATGCCGAGGATATGCGACGGGCTTTGCATGACCTCTTTGAAGTGCTGAATACTCCACAAGAAAAGCGCAGCAAATACTTGAAAGATGATCTCAAAGCTTTTCCTTATACTAATGGTGGGCTGTTTGAAGAAGAAATCGAAATACCCCAGTTTACCGAAGAACTGAAGCAGACGTTGCTTCAAAACGCCAGTCTGGACTTCGACTGGAGCGATATATCCCCGACCATCTTCGGTGCTGTCTTCGAGTCTACGTTGAATCCCGAGACCCGTCGCTCGGGTGGCATGCACTACACTTCCATTGAGAACATTCACAAGGTCATTGACCCGTTGTTCCTCAATGACCTTCGCAGGGAGCTTGACGGTATTCTGGAAGAAAAGGTAGAGAAAAAGCGCAACAGACAGTTGGACGCTTTCCAAGAGAAAATAGCTTCATTGACATTCCTTGATCCGGCCTGTGGCAGTGGCAACTTCTTGACCGAAACCTATCTTTCCTTGCGCCGGTTGGAGAACGAGGTCATCCGTGAACGCTATCATGGCTACAAAATGTGGGGTGCAGCCTTCGACGATCCCATTAAGGTGAGCATCCGGCAATTCTACGGCATCGAGATTAACGACTTCGCCGTCGCTGTGGCCACCACTGCCCTGTGGATAAGTGAATCACAAATGCTGACGGAAACAGAGCGCATCATTCATCAGGACATTGATTTCTTACCATTGAAGTCGTATACCAACATCGTTGAAGGCAATGCTCTGAGAGTTGATTGGGAAAGTGTCGTGCCTAAGGATAAGTTGAACTACATCTTCGGTAATCCGCCGTTTGTTGGTGCACGGTTAATGAAGGAAGACCAAAAGCAAGATGTTGTAAACATCTTTGGCTCAAAGTGGAAGAATGTGGGAAATTTAGACTATGTATGTTGCTGGTACAAGAAAGCCTGTGAAATGATGCTATCAACGAGGATACATGCAGCATTGGTTTCGACTAACAGCATTTGTCAGGGTGAACAAGTGGCAAACTTATGGAAACCATTACAAGAAACGTTCGGTATTCAAATTGACTTTGCCCACCGTACCTTTCGTTGGGACAGCGAGGCATCACTCAAAGCCCATGTGCATTGCGTCATCATCGGCTTCTTATGCAATGATGACTTCCCCTCTAAGATAGGGGGGAGAGCGCGTCTTATCTTTGATAATGACAAAGTCATCGAGGCAAGTCATATCAATGCCTATTTGATGGATGCTCCCGACGTGTTCATTGAAAGCAGGAACAAACCGCTGTGTGATGTGCCCGAAATTGGTATAGGTAACAAACCCATTGACGGCGGCAATTACTTGTTTGAAAAAGAGGAAAAGGAAGAATTTATCAAACTGGAACCAAAGTCGGCTGCCTATTTCAAGCCTTGGTTTGGTGCAGAGGAATTTATTCATCAAAAGCCACGCTATTGTCTATGGCTTGGTAATTGCTCGCCGGCAGAACTCAGGCAAATGCCACATTGTATGAGACGTATCGAAGCCGTTAGACAACTAAGATTGAACAGTAAAAGTGCCGGAACACGCAAACTGGCTGACTGTCCGACGCACTTTCATGTGGAGAACATGCCGAAAGGGAATTTTATTATTATACCAAGGGTATCATCGGAACGTCGTCGTTATATTCCGATGGGATTTATGTCTCCGGAAGCTTTAGGTAGCGATGCTGTGCATCTAATCCCCGACGCGACGCTTTACCATTTCGGTGTGCTTGAGAGCAACGTCCACATGGCATGGATGCGTGCGGTTTGTGGTAGATTAGAAATGCGCTATCGTTATTCAAAAGATATTGTTTACAATAACTTCCCATGGCCCATTCCCACGGAAGAACAGAAGAACAAAATAGAAGAAACTGCACAAGCCATCCTCGATGCCCGCGCCAAGTATCCTGACAGTAGTCTGGCCGACCTCTACGATGAACTGACTATGCCAGTAGAACTTCGCAAGGCGCATCAAGACAACGACCGCGCCGTGATGCAGGCCTATGGATTCGATGTAAAGACAATGACCGAAAGCCAGTGTGTAGCCGAGTTGTTCAAGTTGTACCAAGAACTGACAAAATCCTCCGATTCTTCAAAAAAATGAGGAAAAACTTGGTGGTATGAAGAATATTTAGTTTATTTGCAGTTTGGAAAGTCAATATCTTCGCCAAGGCGGGGGTGTGACGTGATTGATAATTATAAGTGTATTAAACATGGCAAATGTTCCTATTGACCGTACGGACGAGGTTCTGGAGAACCCGACCGTAGAACAACCCGAGAATGTCGAGGCTCAGCCTGCGACGGAGGTTGAAGAATCCCAAGAAGTGGCCCAAACTGATGAGGCCGTTGTAGAACCTGTGGCAGAAGTGGCAGACGTTGAAACGGAAACCGCTGCAGAGGAAGAGCCTGCAACGGCTCCCGAAGCAGAGGCTGAACCAGCTCCGGAGCCCGAAACGCCGGCTGAAGACTCCGAAACGCCTTCTGAAGATCCCGAAACGCCTTCTGAAGATTCCGAAGCGCCTGCTGAAGAGCCTGAGGCGGCCGAGCCTGAACCTGAAGTTGAGGCTCCTGTCGATGAAGCTAAACCGGAAGAAGACGACGGTACACCTGCTCCTGTTGAAGAAGAACTTGAGGAGGTGGCTGCTGAACAGAAGGAAATAGCTGTTCCGGAAACGATGGAAGGCATCGTGGAGCGTCTGAAGACATTGGCAGAACATGTCGAGCAGAGTGATAAGACGGAATTGGATCTTCTGAAACAATCGTTCTACAAGTTACTGAAAGAATCGCGTGCTCAAGTGCAGGCGCAATTTGTGGCCGACGGGGGAGACCCTGCGGAATTCAAGTTGGAGCCGGAACCACTGGAGGAGGAATTCAAGAAATTTTTGGGTGAGGTCAAGGAGCAACGCGCCAAGATACTCGAGGCCGTAGAGCACCAGAAGGAAGTTAATCTGGAGAAGAAAAAGGCCATCATTGAAAAAATCAAAGAGCTGGCCACGACTCCCGAAGAAGCGAACAAGAATTATGACGCTTTCCGCAAACTGCAGGAAGAATGGAAGGAAATCAAGCCCATTCCCCAATCGGCAGCCAACGAATTGTGGAAGCAGTTCCAATTTAATGTGGAGCAATTCTATGACCTGCTGAAGGAGAACAACGCTTTGCGTGACTATGACTTCAAGAAGAATCTTGAAGCAAAGACGCTGCTTTGTGAAGCCGCTGAGAAACTGGTGGACGATCCGGACATTATTCATGCGTCATACCAGTTGCAGCAATTGCATCAGGAATTCCGTGAAATCGGTCCTGTTGCCAAGGATTTGCGTGAAGAGCTCTGGGCCCGTTTCAAAGCCGCTTCCACAGCCGTAAACAAGCGCCATGCGCAGTATTTCGAGGCATTGAAAGCCAAGGAAGAAGAGAATTTGGCCAAGAAGACCGCTTTGTGTGAAGAAATAGAAAACATAGAGACGGCCAACCTGCAGAACTACTCGGAGTGGGAGCAGATAACACAACGTATCATCGAAATTCAGAAGCAGTGGAAGGAAATAGGCCGTGCGACGAAGAAGATGAATACGAAAATCTTCGAGCGCTTCCGTGCCGCCTGCGACAACTTCTTTAGCAAGAAAGCCGAACATTTCAAGGAGCAGAAACGTGTGTTTGCCGAAAATGCAGCCAAGAAAATCGCCCTTATTGAAAAGGCCGAGGCTTTGAAGGATAGCAAGGAGTGGACTTCCATAACGAACAAGTTGGTTCAACTGCAGAAGGAGTGGAGGGAAATTGGCCCCGTGGCACGCAAAGCTTCCAACTCCTTATGGGAACGTTTCAACGGTGCATGCAACTATTTCTTCGAGCAAAAGAAACAGGCTCTGGGCGATCAGCGTAAGGAAGAAACGGCAAACCTGACTGCCAAGAAGACTATCATTGAAAAGTTAGAGGCTATCGCCATTGAAGCCGGCGAGAATGCCGCTGAGAAGGTGAAAGCTCTCATGGACGAATGGAATGCCACAGGTCACGTGCCTTTCAAGGAAAAGGATAAGATTTATGCCAAGTACCGCGATGTGATTGACCGGCTCTTCAAAGAACTAGACCTTAGTTCACTGCGCCGTAACCGCGCTCCACGCAAAGGTGAAGGCCGTGGAACTTCGCGAAATGACAATGGTCAGCGCAATGCCGGTGCCGGCAACAGCCTGATGCGACAGTACGAGGCTAAGAAGGCAGAACTGGCAACCTATGAGAACAATATCACGTTCTTGACGGCTCATTCCAAGAGCGGCAATGTACTCATCGACTCAATGAACAAGAAAATTGAAGACTTGAAGGCAGAACTGGCCGCTTTGGTAGAACGTATCAAGGCTCAGGAGGCTCCTGCTGAGGAAGCAGCCCCGCAAACGGCAGAAACTCCCGAGGCTCCGGTAACGGAAACTCCGGAACCTGAGACCACGGAACCGACTGACGCCGAATAAATCGGAATAAGCAACAGAGGGGACACACCATGTACGGCGTGTCCCCTCACTATAATATCCAAGTAGGCATATAGTATCAATTAGAGTATGAATTATAAGTTGACGAATGCACTTTGTGTGGTGGCCATGCTTTTGGTGACGTTGAATCCTACGGCTAATGCCGAGGCTCCGAAGTATAAGAACCCGACAGGCAAACAACTGCCCATCCTGGCTTGGTTTTCCATACATCCTGACAGTGCCCAGACACCGGAACGCTATCGTGAATTGGCCGAAGCCGGATTTAACTTGTCATATTCCATGTTGAGTAAGGCCGAGAGCGTGGGAAAAGCATTGAATGCAAGCCGTGGAACGGGTGTCAAACTGATTGTTTCCTGTAATGAGTTGGCCAAAGAAACGGAGGCAACGGTTGAACGTTTCATGAACGACGGCCAAGTGGCCGGCTGGTTCCTTTGTGACGAACCTAAAGTTCCGAGATTTCAGGAGATGACTGAGTTGCGAGACCGTATATTGTCTGTCGATACGACCCACTTGCTCTACATGAATCTTTACCCCATTGATTTTCCTGCCGACCGGCTCGGTGCACCGTCTTATCAGGACTATGCAGAGCAGTATGCGCGTGAACTGGCTCCCGGATTCCTTTCTTTTGACCATTATCCCGTTGTGGATTATGGCAAAGGTGTCACACTGAAACCGCGTTACTACGAAAATCTTGAATTGATGCTTTCGTTGAGCCGCACATATGAGATGCCGTTTTGGGCCTTCGCGCTTACCACTGCCCACGGGCCTTATCCTGTGCCCACACGTGAACATCTGCGTCTGCAGGTCTTCAGTAATTTGGCCTACGGGGCACAAGGCATCCAGTACATTACTTATTGGCAACCGGGCAGGCAACGTTGGGACTTCCATAATGCGCCTATTGACGAGACAGGTCAGCGTACCAACGTCTGGTATCTGTTGCGTGACCTCAATCGCGAGATTTTGGCGTTAAGTCCAGTCTTTTTGGGCGCCGAAGTCGTGGATGTGGCCCATACGGGAGTGGACATACCCGCAGGAACCCACCGTCTGTCGTCCTTGCCTTACCTGTTTGCCGGCTTGCAGTCCAGTGGTGAAGGCGTGCTGGTTTCACATTTGCGCAACGGAGCGAAGCACTATCTGATGATAGTCAACCGTGACGTCAACCGTGCCCAGCGTATTAGCCTTCGTGTTCACCATAGCGTGCAACGTGTCCTGCCTGATGGCACTACCAGTGCCGTTCCGAATCGCGCACAAACATTATCCCCTGGCGATTATTTGCTCTACACTTGGGAATGATGCACCGGAAAGGTCGCAAATCCATTTTCTTGAAAACCAGATCGGACATAATTCGGCCGAGAACCCAGTTAGTTTTTTCTAT
>CAMZHB010000085.1 GCA_947306605.1 uncultured Prevotellaceae bacterium
ACGTTTGCGCTCAACATCAATGAGCAAGTCATCAAGAGCCAGGCCGACGCCATGGTAAAGACCGGGCTGGCCAAAGCCGGTTACAAGTTTGTGAACATCGACGACGGTTACTGGGATGGCCGCGGCGAGGACGGCAAGCTCCGCCTCAACACCAAGCTCTTCCCCAGTGGCATGCGTGCTCTGACCGACTATATCCATTCCATCGGACTGAAAGCCGGTATCTACAGCGACGCCGGCGACAACACCTGCGGCTCCGGCGGTGTGTCCAAGTGGGGACTGGGCGTAGGCTTCTGGCAACACGAGCTGGAAGACTGCCAACTCTACTTTGACGACTGGAACTTCGACTTCATCAAGGTGGACTACTGCGGCGGCAACCACGCCAAACTCGACGAACGTGAGCAGTATACCAAAATTTCCAACGCAATCAAGTCATGCAAGAAGAAGGGCATCGTCTTCAACGTGTGCCGTTGGGCTTATCCCGGCACATGGATCAGCGAGGTGTCCGACTCCTGGCGCACCACGGGCGACATTTACTGCGCTTGGGTCAGTGTCAAGAGCATTGTGAAGGAAAACCTCTACATCCAGGCCTACACCGGCGGCGGTCACTACAACGACCCCGACATGCTCGAGATAGGACGTACCCTGGCTCCCGACGAGGAGAACACGCACATGGCCTACTGGTGCATCGCCAGTTCGCCCCTGCTCATCGGCTGCGACATGACCACCATTCCCGAGTATTCGCTCAACCTGCTGAAGAATAAAGACCTCATCGCCATGAACCAAGACCGCCTCGGCCTCGGTGCCCCCGTGGTACAGCGCGAAGGTGACGTTTACGTAGTGGCCAAGGACATGGAAAAGATTTTCGGCAAGAAGCGTGCCGTCGTGGTGATGAACCTCACCGACGAGGTGAAGACCATCAACGTTGACGTCAACGCCCTCGGCTTCACCGGCGCCGTGCAGTGGTACGACTGCCTGATACATGCAGACGTGTACTACGGCACAGGCAACTACGCCGTGACCATTCCCGCCCACGGCTCAAAGGCTTTCTTCGTCACCGGCAAGCGCATCGAGAAGACCCTCTATCAGGCTGAGGAAGCTTGGCTGAAGGCTTATCATGAACTCGGCAAAGGCCGTCCCACACCGCTCTACCTGCCCAACGAGACCGCAGATCAGGGCGAATACGTGGGCAAGCTCGGCTTCGTGGACGGCATGACCGACAACTACCTCGAGTGGCGCAACGTCTACAGCAAGAAGGGCGGCAAGTACAAGATGACCATCCGCTATGCCTGCGGTGACCCGCTCGCCATGGCTGTCAGCGTGAACGGCACGCCCGTGACCAAGCTCACCCCTCTCTTGAGCGGCGACTACCTCAACCGCTGGGCCGACGTGACCGTTGAAATTACCCTCAAGAAAGGTCTCAACACCATACAGCTCAGCAATCCCACGGCTCCCATGCCCAACCTGGACTGCTTGAAGCTTACCGCCATGAAATAAAAGACACGAAGCTTCCCTTTCTTTGATACTTCCGTGTTGTCACGCAGGTGACAACACGGTTTTTTCATAATAATACGCCTCTCACAAATAAAATTCGTACCTTTACACCGTTTTTCAAGCCTACCGCCCCGCATGTCCGCCACCGTCTGGCTGCCCACGGCCTACATGGGTCCCGTCAGTTACTACTGCAAGCTCTACGCCTGCGGCGAAGCCTGCGTCGACGGTTGGGAACACTATGTGAAACAGACCTACCGCAACCGTTGCGTCATCGCCTCGCCCCACGGGCCGCAGGCGCTCACCGTCCCCATCGAGCGCAACGACCCCTCCCACACCGCCGTGCGCGACATCCGGCTGAGCAACCACGGCAACTGGCACCACCTGCACTGGCAGGCACTGGTCACCGCCTACGACGCCAGCCCTTACTTCGAATACTACGCCGACGACCTGCGCCGTGTGCTCGACCGCCCCTACACCCATCTGCTCGACCTCAACGAAGCCTTGCGCGAAACCATCTGCGAACTCATCGGCCTGCATCCGGCGGTCCGTCTGACCGACTGTTACGAAGCCTGCCCCGACGGCCTCGACTGCCGGCAGCTCATCAGCCCCAAAGCCAAGCAGCCCGACCCCACGTTCCGCCCCGCGCCCTACTACCAGGTGTTCCGGCAACGCCACGGCTTCCTGCCCGACCTGAGCATCGTCGACCTCCTCTTCAACATGGGACCGGAATCTCTGCTCACCCTGCGCGACAGTTGCGCCGCGCCAACCGAGTGACGCACCCGCCTCTTCCGGAAGCAGAAGTCCGACTTCAAAAATCCGAAGCGGCGTCTCAAAATTTCGAGACGCCGCTTCGGAAAAACCAACTGCGTTTTCACGACGCCGGCAGCCCCTGTCGTTTCTTTTTTATGGTTTTCACAAAGATAAAGCGATTTTCATAAGGCTTTATTCACAGAAAATTCGTAACTTCGCGCTGATTTTCGGCCTATAACAAAAACAAAGATAAAATGGATTGGAGTTTATTTTGGTTAGTGCCCGTAGCCTCGCTCATCGCGCTGGGCTTCGCACTGTATTTTTTCCGTAAAATGAAGGGTGCCGACGAAGGCACATCAGAGATGAAACGCATCGCCCAGGCCGTGCGCGAAGGTGCCGGTTCCTACCTGCGCCAGCAGTACAAGGTGGTGGGCTACGTCTTCCTCGTACTCTTCATCCTCTTCGCCATCATGGCCTATGTGTTCCACATTCAGAACTCATGGGTACCCGTGGCCTTCCTCACCGGCGGTTTCTTCAGCGGTCTGGCCGGTTTCCTCGGCATGAAGACCGCCACCTACGCCTCTGCCCGCACGGCCAACGCCGCACGCAAGTCGATGGACGCCGGACTGAAGATAGCCTTCCGCAGCGGCGCCGTAATGGGCTTGGTAGTCGTTGGCTTCGGCCTGCTCGACATCTCGCTCTGGTTCATCATCCTTAACCGCTTCGACCCGGACGGTCTCATCAGTATCACGACCACCATGCTGACCTTCGGCATGGGTGCCTCCATGCAGGCCCTGTTCGCCCGCGTGGGCGGCGGCATCTACACCAAGGCAGCCGACGTGGGCGCCGACATCGTGGGTAAGGTCGAAGCCGACATCCCCGAAGACGACCCGCGCAACCCCGCCACCATAGCCGACAACGTGGGCGACAACGTGGGTGACGTGGCCGGCATGGGCGCCGACCTCTACGAGAGCTACTGCGGTTCCATCCTGTCGACCGCCGCACTGGGTGCCGTGGCCTTCGCCGCCGGAGGCATGCAGTTCAAGGCCGTCATCGCCCCGATGCTCATCGCCGCCACCGGCGTGTTCCTCTCCCTCTTCGGCATCTTCCTCGTACGCACCAAGGAAGGCGCCACCATGAAAGACCTGCTCCACTCGCTGGGCGTAGGCACCAACGTGAGCGCCATACTCATCGCCGTCGCCACCTTCGGCATCCTCTATGCCCTGGGGCTCGAGAACTGGCTGGGACTCTCCTTCTCCGTCATCACAGGCCTGGCCGCCGGTGTCATCATCGGCCAAGCCACGGAATACTATACCAGCCACAGCTACCGTCCCACGCAGGCCATTGCCAAAGCATCGGAGACGGGCAGCGCCACCGTTATCATCAAAGGTATCGGCACGGGCATGATTTCCACCTGTATCCCCGTCGCCACCATCAGCGTGGCCATTCTGCTCAGCTACCTCTGCGCCATCCACTTCAACGTGGCTGAAATGATGAGCGCCCACAACATCCAGATGGGCCTCTACGGCATCGGCATCGCCGCCGTGGGCATGCTCTCCACCCTGGGCATCACCCTGGCCACCGACGCCTACGGTCCCATCGCCGACAATGCCGGCGGCAACGCCGAAATGAGCCAACTGGAGCCTTACGTGCGCCAGCGCACCGACGCCCTCGACGCCCTGGGCAACACCACGGCCGCCACGGGTAAAGGTTTCGCCATCGGCAGCGCCGCCCTCACGGCCCTCGCCCTGTTGGCCTCCTACATCGAAGAAATCAAAATCGCCATGGTCCGCGCCCTGAAGCACGGGCACGAGGCTTACACCTACGTGACCGGCGAAGTGTTTGACCCGAGCTCGGCCACAATGCCCCAGTTCATGGACTTCTTCCAAGTGAATCTGATGAACCCGAAAGTGCTCATCGGCGTATTCCTGGGAGCCATGGCCGCTTTCCTGTTCTGCGGACTCACCATGGGAGCCGTGGGCCGTGCCGCACAGTCGATGGTCGAAGAAGTGCGCCGCCAGTTCCGGACCATCGCCGGCATCCTCGAAGGCAAAGCCATACCCGACTACAAGCGTTGTGTTGAAATATCCACCCGCGCCGCCCAGCGCGAAATGATTATCCCCTCCCTGCTGGCCATCATCATTCCTATCATCGTGGGCATCATCCTCGGTGTTTCGGGCGTACTGGGACTGCTCGTGGGCGGTTTGGCAGCCGGCTTTACCCTCGCCGTGTTCATGTCGAACGCCGGCGGAGCGTGGGACAACGCCAAGAAAATGGTTGAAGAAGGCAACTTCGGCGGCAAGGGCAGCGCCTGCCACAAGGCCACCATCGTGGGCGACACCGTGGGCGACCCCTTCAAGGACACCTCCGGCCCCAGCCTGAACATCCTCATCAAACTGATGTCGATGGTCAGCATCGTCATGGCCGGACTCATCCTCAGCTGCACGTTATTGTAATAACACGCACAGAAGTCGGACTTCAAAAATCAGAAGCGGCGTCTCAGAATTTTGAGACGCCGCTTCTGTTCTTATCCGCAACTTTTTCCTTATCGAAAAGGGCCCATACCAAGGACCGACGTCTACAACTGGCGGTCCAGTCTGAAAGTGACGTGCGTCGCCCGGTGCAAGATGACGATGGCGACGGCTTCGATGAGATAGGCTATGAGATAACTGTACCAAAGAGCTCCCGGTTGCCAGCGCGACATGACCCACAGGACAGGTATCACGGTGAGCGAGAGCGCAAACGAGATGAACAAGGCCATGTGGTGGTGATGGTACAGCTTATAGACAATCATGAGCACATAGATGTAGCAGAACGGTATGAAACTGAGCGCGAAGATGCGCAGGGCGTGGCTTCCCTCGCTGATGAACGATTGGTTCTCGGCTCCAAACAGCCGTACGAGCGACGACGGGGTGATCCATACAAAAAGACAGGTAATGACCATGGCAACCGTAATGAAACGGAAAGCTTTGCTGATGACCATCCGGATACCGTCGGCATCGCCCTTGCCCACCTGAATGGCTCCCAACGACTGGAGGGTCTGGCACGTTCCCGAGAGGAACAGATTATAGACTTGCAGCAGGTTCATGCAAACAGCAAAGGCGAAGATGCCTGTACGCCCCAGTGTGCCGAGAACGATGGTGTTGGCAGAGAGCAGCAGCAACGTCAGACTGATGGAAGCGATGGCAAGCGGGGCTCCTTGCGAAACAATGCGCCGCCAGGAAGAGAACAGCCCGCTGCAATTGATTTCCAACTTGAGGTTGGACGGTTTTCTCCAATGTGAAAGCAGGATTGCTATGCCGATGAAATGACCCACGACGGTCGCCGCCGAAGAGCCTGCGATGCCCCACCCCAGCCATTGTATGAAGACGATGTCGAGACAAAGGTTCGCCGCATTGTCTATGATGACAGCCAACGACACTAGCTTCGGACTGCCGTCAACACCGACCATCGTGCTTAATCCCCACATCAGGATGAAAGCCGGATTGCCCAGCAGCAGCACCTGCATGTAGTCGCGGGCCAAGGGGAAAATCTGTTCGTTGCTGCAAAGCAGTCGGGCCGTCTGGTTCGGGAAGACAATGCCGCCGACTACCATCAACAGGAAGCCCACTCCCATGCTGAGCATAAAAGCACGCGTGAAAAGCTGACGGGCCTGCACTGTGTCCTTCTTCCCCAAGGCATAGGCCACCAGCATACCTGCTCCGGCGTTGATGAGCAAGTGCAAGGTATAGATGAACTGATTGATGGGCTTCGACAGATTGATGGCACTCACGCCGTCCTCGTTGATGAGGTTACCCACGATAATGCCGTCGACCACATTCCCGAGACAGCCCGAAAGCGCCACAAGAATGTAAGCCCAAAGGTAGTTGTAGAATTGCTTGTTCAGTCCTTCGTCCATCATCATTCAAAGAACCCAAAGCCTCCGATGGCGGTAAGCATGCGTTCCACATAGTCCCACGATGTAGGCGACCAGGCAAAACCAAGCCTGTAGAGCACCTGCGTAGTGTAGTCGTTGTCACGGTTGACATCCGTCGTCTTCTGTCCGTGCGCCATGTCTTGGTAGGCAAGCAACGAAGACAATTGTTTGGCTTTCTGCGGGTCGGACTTAGCCTTGTCCATTACCTCGGCAAACTCTTCCTGCTCAACGAATCGGATGCCTTCGCCGACCGTGCTCAGTCCTGTCAGGACATCGCCAAGGAATTGGAAGTGGATGTTGTAAGGATGGAAGACAACACAGTCCTTCGGGCTCGTTGCAAGGAGGATGATGGCGTGGGAAACCTCATTGATCGGCGAGAATTCCACCCGCTTGTTGCGCATGCCGTAGGGGCAACAGCCAAGCATGTTGTAAACCCTGATACGACCCATGAACGAGTTGGTGGAGAAGTTGGCCTGGAACTCACCGTCGGTAGACCTTGCGGCGAGGTTGCCCACACGCATGATCTTTGCGTCGAGCCCGTGAAGGGCCACGGCATCGAGAATGAGCCGTTCTGCCATGAACTTCGAGTAGATGTACTTGTTGCCAAGATACTGTCCCATATAGAACCGTTGTTCGGTATACACTTCGTTCTTGCAGGTTTCTACGCTTTCGCCCACCCACAGGCCACGCGTACTGGCGGTGGAGATGTGTATGAGGCGTGCGCCGGTCTGGATACAGAATTCTACGCAACGCTGTGCGCCGCCTATGTTCACGTCCTCTATCTCCGTTCCCTCGCTGAAGTGCTTCACGATGGCGGCACAGTTGAATACGGTGTCGATGTGCAGGTCGGAGGCGATGGTGGAGAGGTCGTTGGTGACATCGCCAAGGATGACATGCAGACGTGTGCCTTGCAGGTCTTTGAAAGCATTGGCGAAATAGTAGTAGAGCAGCGTGCGGAGGCGGCTCTCTGCCTTCTCCTGACTCTTCCCGCGAACGAGGCAATAGATGTTGGTGGCATCAGAGTCGATGAGTTCACGGAGGATATGTA
>CAMZHB010000086.1 GCA_947306605.1 uncultured Prevotellaceae bacterium
AGAGGATAAGGCATATGTATCAGATATTAGAAAAAAGCAATTACAGCGAAAATGTATACCGTCTCGTAGTTAAAGCTCCCCGAATAGCCCGCAGTCGCAAAGCCGGACATTTTGTAATAATACGAACACACAACAACAGTGAACGCATGCCGTTGACGATTGCAGACAGTGACGTGCAAAAGGGAACCATTACACTTGTAGTGCAGCGTGTGGGTGTAGCTACCGCACGGTTGTGCGCCATGAATGTAGGCGACTCCATAGCTGACGTGGTAGGCCCGCTGGGACGTGCTACAGAAGTGAAACGCTGGGGAACTGTAGTATGTGCCGCAGGTGGCGTGGGTGCCGCCCCGTTGTTGCCTATCGTTGAAGCCCTGAAGAAGGCGGGGAACCGCGTGGTCGTTGTACTTGCGGCGAGGACACGCGAACTGGTAATTATGGAATCAGAAATGAAGCGTTGGGCGGACGACGTGATGATAATGACCGACGACGGCAGTTACGGAACAAAGGGGCTGGTCACGGAAGGCGTAGAGAAGGTGGCTGCGCGCGAACAAGTGGACTGCTGCTTTGCCATAGGCCCTGCCATAATGATGAAATATGTCTGCCTGCTGACGAAGCGGTTGGACATACCTACCATAGTATCTTTGAACACCATTATGGTGGACGGAACGGGCATGTGTGGGGCGTGCCGCGTGAGTGTAGGCGGCGAAACGAAGTTCGTTTGTGTGGACGGTCCGGAGTTCGACGGCCATCAGGTGGACTTTGACCAAATGATGAAGCGTATGCGCGCTTTCAGTGCTGAAGAAAAAGCGGAGATGGCCCGCTACGAGGCTCAATTAACGAAGACAGGCTGTGCGTTGCCAATGGCAGTAGGCAGTGAACCGGATGTTAATACCGTCAGGATACCTCAAGCAAATTATGAATCCGAGGAGCGCGAGGACGGCCGGGATTCTGCCTGGCGCGTCGAATTGAGAAAGAGGATGAGCGCCAAAGAGCGCATGATTATACCGCGAGTAAAGATGCCTGAACTGGACGCAGCACTGCGTGCGACACAACTGCGCGAGGAGGTGAACCGCGGACTCACACCCGAGTTGGCGATAGGTGAGGCACAGCGATGCCTTGACTGCGCGAAACCTGGCTGTGTTGACGGATGTCCCGTAGGTATCGACATCCCGGGCTTCATTAAGCGCCTTGAAACGGGTGATACAGACGGAGCGCTGCAAACTATCAGAAAGTATAGCACGCTCCCTGCAGTGTGCGGACGCGTTTGCCCGCAGGAAAAACAATGTGAGGCACAGTGCATACATCGCAAAACAGGCGGTGAGGCTGTGGCTATCGGTCACCTGGAACGTTTTGCGGCCGACTATGGGCATACGACAGAGGGTGTACGACATCAGACAGATCAAAATGCCGAGAAAATTCGCATTGCCGTCGTCGGGAGCGGTCCAGCAGGATTGTCGTTTGCCGGAGAAATG
Organism: uncultured Prevotellaceae bacterium; assembly: GCA_947306605.1. GTDB lineage: Bacteria > Bacteroidota > Bacteroidia > Bacteroidales > Bacteroidaceae > UBA6382. The sequence goes on from CAMZHB010000086.1 coordinate 1,473, forward strand.
GTTAATCGGAATTATGATGTGACCGTTTTTGAGGCACTTCATGAAATAGGCGGCGTACTGAAATATGGCATACCAGAATATCGATTGCCTAACCGTATAGTAGATAACGAAATCAATGAGCTCAAGCATCGTGGTGTACGATTCGAGAAAGACTGCGTTGTAGGAAAGACAATAACTGTTGATGAACTGAAGCATGAAGGTTACCGAGGGCTCTTTGTTGCATCAGGTGCTGGCTTACCCAATTTCATGAATATTCCTGGAGAGAATCTCATCAATGTTCTGTCCTCAAATGAGTATCTTACCAGAGTCAACTTAATGGATGCCGCAAGCAACACGAGTGACACTCCCGTCCCCTGCGGCAAACGCGTTGCCGTAATTGGCGGAGGCAATACTGCAATGGACTCGGTGCGTACGGCATTGAGATTAGGGGCAGAAGAGGCCATCATTATATATAGAAGGTCAGAGGCTGAGATGCCAGCACGCCTTGAAGAAGTAAAACATGCGAAGGAAGAAGGCGTCAAGTTCATGACACTTCACAATCCGATTGAGTATCATGGAGACGAAGACGGACGCGTAAACGAGGTTGTCTTACAACGCATGAAGTTAGGAGATCCTGATGCCAGTGGACGTCGCAGTCCGGTACCAATAGAAGGAGCAACAGAAACGTTACCAGTGGACTTAGTTATTGTAAGTGTTGGCGTCTCCCCCAACCCAATCGTACCTCGTTCGGTGGAAGGCTTGGAATTGGGACGGAAAAACACAATTGCAGTCAACGAAACCATGCAATCGTCCATTCCGTTCCTATATGCTGGTGGCGATATTGTTCGTGGAGGAGCTACAGTCATTCTTGCCATGGGTGACGGCAAACGTGCTGCCGAAGAGATGGATTTAGCCATCAAGTCCGGAAGACTTTAGTCTATCTACATTCACCTTGTCTTTGTATATGCGGCACAACCAAGACAAGATAGAGCAATTATTTCATAAGGCATTAAGACAATATCGTCTTATAGATAATGGTGACCGTGTGCTTGTCGGTTTATCCGGCGGTAAAGATTCTCTTTGTCTTACAGAGTTTTTAGGCAGACGCTCCAAAATCCATTTCCCAAAATTCGAAGTTGAAGTCCTGCATGTAAGAACCGAGCCCGCCACGTATCAAACCGACATCACCTGGCTTCAAGCCTTTTGTGGGGATTGCGGAGTCAAATTAAATGTAGTGTCTGTCCCGATAGAAAAAGACAGAAATCAAAGACGCAGTCCGTGCTTCCTTTGTTCATGGGACCGCAGGAAGGCTTTATTTGAGTATGCACAAAAGAACGGTTTTAATACCATTGCATTAGGCCACCATCAAGATGATATGATTCAGACTTTATTGATGAATCTCACCTACGAAGGTTCATGTGGTACAATGCCAGCCTTGCTTGTGTTCAAGAAAATGCCACTTAAACTCATACGACCTCTGTGTCTTGTGCCAGAAAACCTAATCCGTCAGTATGCAGACGAAAGACAATATCAACAACAATTGAAATTCTGTCCATACGACAACGTTGGAAAACGGAAAGAGGTTAGTATTCTCCTTGACAAAATGGAGTCACTGAATCCTAACGTGCGACAATCGCTGTGGCATATGCTTGAAACCGAAGGCAAGATTGTTGAAGACAGTGACAACTCTGAATGATTTCACACCAATTGACACATAGCCGTCATCGTCTTTTATCCTATTTGCATTCATATTGCAACATTTGATGAGTTAAGTCCACGCTGAAAAGTAATAAATGAAAACTTTTGGTTTTCTTTTTTGCTATGCGTCTGCTTATTTGTAACTTTGCACAAGAACTATTCGAGTTATTGTTATGAACATTAAGTTTTATATCTTCATAATCAGCTTTCTCTGCGCGTCAATCAACTGTACGTCGCAAAGGAAGCCACGAAAAGTGGCCGCACCTCCGGTTCCGACAGTAAGTGCTTTGGAATTGTTTTCACAATATTCGTTTAACGACGCCGTATCTGCGATACAGAAAGAAATACAAGCTACTAACAAAAAAGGAAGTCCGACATACGAACTCCGACAACTGGCTAACAGAATTCGACTAGGCCAGAACATGATACAATCTACGGAAAAGGTTGTTTTTATAGACAGTTTTGTTGTTGACAAGGCCGACATATTAAAAACCATAAAGTTGTCTCCTTCATGCGGAACGCTGATGACATATGCCAAAGCCTTCCCAGGGGACACGAAGGCAAGCGAATATCAAAAGTCATCCACAGTATTCCAAAATGAATTTGGTGACCACATCATTTATTCTGCAGATGATGATTCTGGAACGGAGATGCTATATGAAAAGATTCTTTTGGGTAAGAATTGGAGCGACCCTAAACCTCTAATCATCGAGACGACTGATTCTGTCGAGTCTATAGCCTACCCTTTCCTCATGTCAGACGGTACAACAATGTACTTTGCATCCAAGGGAGAGGGTTCTCTTGGCGGCTATGATATCTTTGTGACACGATACAACAGTGACACCGGCGAATTTGTAAAAGCCGAAAACATTGGGATGCCCTTTAATTCGCCCGCAAATGACTACTTGTATTTAATAGATGAGAGTAGCGGATTGGGATGGTTCGTTTCCGACCGTAATCAAGAGGAAAACAATGTGTGTATCTACCTCTTCATTCCAAACACATCCCGTGAAACGTACGACACAAGCGTTTATTCAGAGGACGAAATCAAGAAGTTCGCTCAGATACACAGCATTCTGGACACTCAAGATGACGAAAAGATTATCGATGCCGCACATAAACAATTAAACAATTTGACACAGACTACAACAAAGTCCGCTCAGCCCGCAGCATTTACTTTCCATGTGGCCAGTGGTGTGACATACCATCGCTTGGATGAATTCAAAAGTGCCACAGCTATGAAGAACGCCATTGAATGGACCAACAAAAAATCAGAGATCCAAAAGATGCAGTCTGCACTAGCCGACAAGCGACGCCAATGGACAAACAATGCATCCGATACATTAAAGGTAGAAATGCTTGGAATGGAGAAAGCGTTGCTCGACTTAGACAAAAGAGTTAAAGAACTCGAGGCCGAAATCCGCAGTGATGAGCAGAAAAAACTTAACTTGTAATCCCGTTCACACAGATTATACATATGGAAAAGACTATAAAGCCTTCCGAATTGATTATCAATGATGACGGTTCAGTATTTCATTTACATCTCCGTCCAAATCAATTGGCAGAGAAAATAATTCTGATGGGTGACCCAGATCGTGTGGACATAGTAGCCAGTTATTTTGACACACGGGAATACGAAGTTAGGAATCGCGAATTTCATACCATTACCGGAACTTATCAAGGGAAACGTATTACAGCCCTATCCACAGGTATTGGTTGCGACAATATAGATATTGTCCTTACTGAACTGGATGCTTTATCTAATATTGATTTTTCAACCCGCCAAATAAAGAAAAAACATAAGTCACTCGAAATTGTACGCGTCGGTACATGTGGTGGCCTACAGGAAAGCACACCTGTCGGCACCTTTATCGCGAGTGCAAAAAGCATTGGTCTTGATGGGCTGCTTAATTTCTATGCTGACAGAGATCAAGTTTGCAATCTAACACTCGAGCATGAGTTTCTGGCCCACATGGCTTGGGAGGAACCTCTGTGTATACCGTATGCCATTGATGCAGACCAAACATTGCTGGACCGAATCTCTAGGAAAGAAATGGTTAAAGGCATCACGGTATGCTGTGGAGGCTTTTATGGACCACAGGGAAGGCAACTCCGTCTTTCATTAGCCGATCCTAAGCAAAACGCCAAAGTACAATCGTTCTCCTACGACGGACTACAAGTGACAAACTACGAAATGGAGAGTTCGGCTATCGCAGGTATGGCGCGCCTACTGGGACATAAGGCAGTCACATGTTGTCTGGTAATTGCCGGACGGCGCTCTGGTGAAGCCAATACTTCATACAAGAATTCGATTAATACATTAATTGAACTCGTATTAGACAGAATCTAGCGTATGGATACCATTTGCGCCATAGCTACTGCGACAGGCGGAGCCATAGGTATTATCCGTGTTTCCGGGAATGAGTCAATTGAGATAGTAAACAAAATATTTTCCAAAGATATCTCAAATGCTCCGACTCATACCATCTACCATGGTTTCATTGTCACCCATCAAAGTGAAATGGAAACAATTGACGAGGTCATCCTGTCCATCTTCCTGGCACCTCACTCATACACCGGAGAAAATTCTGTTGAGATATCTTGCCACGGCTCCAAGTATATATTAAACAAGGTACTTGAATCTCTTGTCTGTAACGGATGCCGTATCGCCAACCCTGGAGAATTTACTCAGCGTGCCTTTCTTAATGGAAAAATTGACCTAAGTCAGGCCGAGGCTGTCGCAGACTTAATCGCGTCAAACAATCGTGCCACACATCAAATTGCTCTTTCACAACTGCGAGGTAACTTCTCGTCAGAGCTATCTCTATTACGCAACCAGCTACTACGAATTACATCACTTCTAGAATTAGAACTAGACTTTTCAGACCATGAAGAGTTAGAGTTTGCAGACAGAAAGGAACTGTTAAGTCTGGCACAGAAAATAGGTACTCGTATTTCGGAGCTAACTAAGTCTTTTGAACAGGGGCAATATATCAAACATGGAATTCCCGTAGTCCTAGTTGGAAAAACCAATGTGGGAAAAAGTTCTTTGCTAAACCGACTTCTTCGCGAAGACCGGGCCATTGTCACAGACATACATGGCACAACGCGCGACACAATTGAGGACATCATTGAAATTAAAGGCGTTACATTTCGTTTTATTGACACGGCCGGCATCAGGCAAACGAAAGATATTGTAGAGCAAATCGGCATTGAACGCACCCATAAAGCCATTGATAAAGCACACATCGTCGTTTGGCTCATTGACGCAGTTCCTACTCCGGCTGAGGTCAAAGAAATTATGGATCTATGTTCGGGAAAATCGCTGATTATTGTGCAGAATAAAATTGACATCTCGGAGCCAATCGAAAGTACAACGTTCCTCACCCAACCAACGAACCTCATACGTATCTCTGCAAAGTATGACGAAGATACCAAGACCTTAGAAGACGCTATTTATTCGGCGGCAAATATAAAACAAATCAATGATAATGATGTTATTGTCACAAATGCCAGACACTACGATGCTCTTCTTCGTGCCGGTAAAAGTATTGTGAGCGTCATTGATGGACTTCAAAAGAACCTGAGCGGAGACCTCATAGCCGAAGACCTCAGAAAAACCATAGAAAACCTATCCGAAATTACTGGAGACCAAATTACATCAGACGAAGTCTTAACCAACATTTTCAAACATTTTTGCGTGGGAAAGTGAACCCTCTGCAAAGAAAAATATAAAATCTGCAAACAAGCCGTCGTAAATCGCTTATTTTCAAATGTTAAAGTTTGTTCGGTTGTTTGCAGATTTTTGATTTGGGTATTGTCTATTTGCAGATTTTTTCCTAACTTTGTCCCCCAGATGTCCCCCGAGATTACATCAAAGGTGCAAAATCTGTCCCCCGGGGACAGAAAAAGTGTCCCTCGAAACTGGAATCGGTGGTAATCTCTAAAACGAGAAAAAACTATGGCAAAGAAAAAATCAGCAAGAGTCCAAAGAGGATGTAAATAGTAATTGAAAAGTATACCACCATAATAATCGAAAAGGGTACCACGTA
>CAMZHB010000087.1 GCA_947306605.1 uncultured Prevotellaceae bacterium
TGTTTCCATCCTGTTTGAAACGGATATCCTACATTCCAGGAGCACTTTCCTCGCCCGTATTTAAAACCTATTGGGATACAAAGTACGGCTCCTTTTTCTGCGGCAACGCCATTCATGTATGTATTTTTGTTACCCTTGTTTCCATAGCCATTACATACCATGATAAAAGGCGCATTTTGTGTTGTAGATTTAGGTATTTGAAGCCAATACTTGCGTAGGTGCCCGTTTATTTTGACAGAATCATACACAAACTGTTGACCATATGCAATGGTACAAACAAAGCAGTAGATAAGTATAATTAACAGACAACGTTTCATGTGATACTATAGGAAATTAAGTTTTTGAAAAGGTGCAGATGGCTACAATACATTCAAGACTTGCTCTTTGATTTGTTCCAGTTCGTCTTTCATTTTGACAACCAAGTTCTGCATCTCTGCTTGATTACTTTTGCTACCGAGAGTATTAATTTCGCGCCCCATTTCTTGAGCAATGAATCCCAATTTCTTGCCTTTTGCGTCATCTTGGGCCATTGTCTCGCGGAAATAATTGATATGGTTTGTCAGACGTTGCTTTTCTTCGTTGATATCTAGTTTCTCGATGTAGTAAATCATTTCTTGCTCCAGACGATTTGAATCATAGCTGCCTGCAGGTAGTTGTTTGAGCATTGATTCCAGTTGTTCGCGAATTTTAGTAACGCGTGCGTTTTCGTATTGTTTGACTTCGTTCAAATAAAAAGTGATGTTTTGCAGCTTTTCCTCGAATTTCTTTTCAACTGCTTTGCCTTCTTGTTGCCTGAATGCCTTTAAGGCTTCTAGAGATTCAACCAGGGCCTGTTTTGCTGCGGCCCACATTTCTTCAGACAGTTCTTCCTGAACAGCAGGTTGGATAATGGGAAGGGAAGAAAGCACTTCCCACCAATCAGACGGCTCTTCAATCTCATGATTACGACTAATTTCGCGAATTTGTTTGATATATCCGTCAATAACTTCATTGCTGATTCTTTCCCCTTGGGTTTGCGCATCATTATCTTCGAGCCAGAGTATTACATCAGCCTTTCCGCGTAACAGATGTTCTGACACCAGAGTACGTATGTCCAAGTCTTTCGACATGAATATGGGAGCAAGTCGCGTGGAGATGTCCATATTTTTGCTGTTAAGCGACTTAACTTCTACATGAATCCGCTTGTCCTTGCAGATGGTCTCGCTTTTGCCGAAACCTGTCATTGATAGTAACATGGTACTGCCTGTAATTTTTCCACAAATTTACGTTAAACTCAGAGAAAAACAAAATGCTCACGCTGCTTTTTGTTTTAAAACCCCGGAATCGCGATGTGGAGTGGGGTATGTACATATTCAATGAAGTCAAGTCTGCTGTTTTCAAAATTATCATTGTCTTTGAATTCAGAACAAGGCATTTGGAAAATTTTATGTGCCTTTTAGTTTAATCTATATCCCACATATTCTGTTCTAGGTCTGATTTGTTTTTTCATTCTTTGATTCTATGGAAACAAATACCTTTTTTGCAGTCTACTTGTCAAAACTTAAGAAAAACGAACGGCGAAAGAAAACATTTCAAATACTTTCTCTGGTTTGGCTGATAAAAGATGGGGCAGGGTATATATGTTTTCAGAAAAATCAGTAACTTTGCTTAGGAAAAATAAACCGTTTAAACTAAAAATATCATGGTAGATTACAAATCATTAGGCCTTGTGAACACACGCGAGATGTTCAAACGCGCCATCAATGGGGGATATGCTATTCCCGCATTCAACTTTAACAACATGGAGCAGCTACAAGCTATCATCAAAGCCTCATCTGAACTGAAGAGTCCGGTAATTCTGCAGGTCAGCAAGGGAGCTCGTAACTACGCTAACCAGACTTTGCTGCGCTATATGGCACAAGGTGCTGTTGAATATGCAAAAGAATTAGGCTGTAACCATCCTGAGATTTGCTTACACTTGGATCATGGCGACAGTTTCGAAATTTGTAAGAGCTGTGTTGATTTTGGCTTTAGCTCTGTCATGATTGACGGTAGTTCTCTGCCATATGACGAAAACGTTGCCTTGACTAGGAAAGTCGTAGAGTATGCTCATCAGTTCGATGTCACAGTTGAAGGCGAGTTGGGCGTATTGGCTGGCGTTGAAGACGAAGTTCAGGCCGAAGAAAGCCATTATACAAAGCCGGAAGAGGTAATTGACTTTGTGACCAAGACAGGTGTTGACAGCTTAGCCATATCTATAGGCACGAGTCACGGAGCTTATAAGTTCAAACCCGAACAGTGCACGCGCGATCCTAAGACTGGTGTGCTCGTTCCTCCTCCTTTGGCATTCGATGTGCTTGATGCTATTATGGAGAAACTGCCTGGCTTCCCCATTGTCCTTCATGGCAGTTCCAGTGTTCCCCAAGAATACGTGAAAATAATTAATGAGAATGGCGGAAAACTGCCTGATGCAGTCGGTATCCCCGAAGAGCAGCTGCGTAAGGCATCTAAGAGCGCCGTTTGCAAGATTAACATCGACTCTGACAGCCGTCTTGCATTCACTGCCGCAGTTCGTAAAGTCTTTGCTGAAAAACCGGGCGAGTTTGACCCGCGTAAGTATTGCGGTCCTGCACGTGACTTGATGACGGAGCTTTATAAGCACAAGATTGTTGATGTTCTTGGCAGCGATAACAAACTTGCTAATCTGGACTAATCATTTATATCACAAAAGAGGGGACATCCTGCAAAGAATGTCCCCTCTTTGTATAGCTAGACAGCATTTAATCCGGATATTGTTTCTCCAACTCTGCAATAGCACGGCTAATCTGGTCCGGACAACTGGTCTGTTTGGTTCCACATGGTATGCCTGCCAGTTTTTCTCGTACTTCCGAAAGCGGTTTCCCCGTTATCAGTTTGCAAAGCCCCGTGAGATTCCCTTCACATCCACCGATGACACGGACATCTTGAATGATTTTATTGTCATCTGCACTTAATTCAATAAATTGTGAGCACGTGCCCTGAGTTTTATAAAACACCTGTTTCATTATTCCATAATATTTGCATCCGTAACTCGCTTTATTGCGCCGGTTGTCGGATAAAATGTGACATGAGTCGTTTGACGCTTGTTGAATAACTCACTACTGAGGTATTCAATCCGTCCAAATTGGGCTAGTGGCGTAGTTATTTCTGCGAAGGTTTGATTACGGTCATACAGTTTCAAAGTTACTTGACTCGGAATACAATATCGTACCGACTCTTCGTTGAGTTTCTTTTGTTTAGGATCTACTACTTCTGCAGGAACTGTCTTTTTGTCTGTCACATCTACATAAACGGGGGCACCAGCGAGGTTGTTCTTGTCAACAAGTCCCAATTCCTTTGAAAAACGGAACGCTATTTCTTGGCTAACTTCCTTTTGAGGGATGTAGTCTAGGGTATAGATTCTCGTTTCTTTTTCTTCGGTACCTTTGAATAGTTGTAACAAGGCCTTTTCTTGGGTATCCAGGCGCTGCATCATGAGTTGGAGTTGCGCACCATCCTTTGGCATATAATCAGCTTGGCCTTTGGAGAGAAGATTTCGGCTTTCGCGAATGTCATATACTTCACTGGCGATGAGTTCTGCCATTTTCATTTTGCTACCTGCCTGCAATATTTCTTCAGTTAAATAATCACGCGGATTAAGTGAACTTTTCTTTACAACAGGCGCAGGATTCTCTTCTTTTAAAGGCTCGTCCTGATTCTCAACATTTATTGAAGTGATAATTCCATCCGATGTAAGCCCGACCAATGGGGCAACAGTTTTTTTACGAAGAGGGATAGTGAAAACTTTACTGCTGTCTGGAATGCCGTAGGGCGTTAGTTTTACTTCACGAATTTGCCATACAGTCTCTTCTGCCTGAGTTACATTTGCCAGTTTCAGATAGCGTTGTGCATAATCCTTGAATTCTCCTGGATATACTGTAGTTCTTTCTGCGGTAATCGCAATTCGTATAGCCGTTTTCGGTAAATAATACGTTATTCCTTCAGATGTGACGCCCGGAATAAATTGTTTTACCTCCGTCTGTGCATATAGTCCAATGGTAAGGGCACAAAAGACCACTATAATCAGATTCTTTTTCACGATAGTCTATTCTTTTAGTTTCTTAAATGCGTATGGTATATACTTAATTACGTCACTTGCAATCATACCTTCTTCACCTAATTCCTCAGCTGCAAGATCGCCGGCCAAACCATGGATATAAACTCCCAAACGGCAGGCATCCTTTTGAGGATATCCCTGTGACAGCAGTGCAAGTAGTATTCCCGTAAGAACATCACCAGTTCCGGCCGTTGCCATGCCGGAGTTTCCTGTTGTGTTAAAGCATATGTCTCCGTCTGAACAGCATATAGCCGTATAATGGCCTTTTAAAATGATGAACAAGTGGCTTCTGATAGCTTCTTCTCTCACTTTAATGAGCATGTCAAAAGCACTTTCGGACTCTCCGAATAGGCGAGAGAATTCTTTAGGATGGGGAGTCAAAATGGTATCTTTGGGTATTTGGGGAATCCAGCCTTTATGTCCGGCGAGTATGTTGAGTCCGTCTGCATCTATAATTGTTGGAATCTTTGAATGGCTCAATTGTCCGATGAACGCAATGGCTGTATCTTTTTTCTCTCCCAAACCTGGCCCAATCGCCATGGCATTAAATGAGTCGGTTCTTATACTTGTAGTGAAAAAATAGTTCTCTTCGTCGTGATGAATTACGGCTTCCGGAATCGCTTGTTGAAGAATGGCGTTGTTAGTTTTGGGAGTGTGTACCGTAAGTTTGCCAATACCGCTCCTTAAACAAGCTTTTGCGGCAAGAATTGCGGCTCCAGCCATTCCATATGAACCTGCGATGAGTAAACCATGGCCGAAAGTTCCTTTATTTCCATATTGGTCGCGACTACGTAGGAGTGGTTTAATTGTAGACTGGTCACTGGTATGATATTGGACAGAGATGGGGCAGTCGTGCTCCAGTAAGCCAATGTCTAAAACCTGCCATTTTCCGAGGAACTCCTGATTGTCGGCCATTAGGAAGGACGGTTTGATGGCTTGTAGCGTGAAAGTGTAATCTGCACGGATGATATGGGCACGGTAGTTTGAGGTATTGTCTTCGCACATCAAGCCGGAAGGTACGTCAATGGATACAACCGTCGCCTGACTGCGGTTAATAAACTTAATAAGCATTGCAAAGCCTCCGGTAACCGGTTTGTTCAAACCTATACCGAAGAGACCGTCCACAACAATGTTTTGTTCTGACAATGAAGGCAAATCAAATTGTGACGTTATCTCATGAAATTCGACAGACGACGGTTCATTAAGCAAGCGGTCCCTGTTCTTTTCGCATTCAGGGCTGAGATGACCGCCGATATTGAAAAGGTACGCTTTGACATTGCCGAATCGCGCTGATAGTAATCGGGCCACTGCCAATGCATCTCCGCCATTGTTTCCGGGACCTGCAAAAACGACAAAATTACTGTCGGTTTTGCTAATGCTGGTAATGGCTTCGGTAAGTGCATGTGCAGCACGTTCCATCAGATCTAGTGATGAAATGGGCTCATGTTCGATGGTATATGCATCAAGTTGGGCTAGTTGTGTTGCAGTAAGCACTTTCATGCTACAAAGTTAATGCAAGTTGATTGAAAAGGGAAACAAATAAAGAATTTTTTTGATTTTGGAACCGTCAGAATTGATTTAATAAATAAAAAACTGCGTGATGAACTCACGCAGTTTGATATAGGGAAAAATATGTCCGATATTATAAGGACTATATTTGATATAAAATCAAATGGGTCCCTGATCCATCATGGCACGTGCCACTTTCATAAAGCCGGCTACGTTGGCGCCTTTCACATAATTAATGTAATCGCCTTCACGGCCGTGTTCAACACACTGTTGATGGATGCTGCTCATGATATGATGCAGACGCTGGTCCACTTCTTGAGCACTCCATGACAGATGCATGGCATTCTGGCTCATTTCAAGGCCTGAAGTTGCAACACCTCCGGCATTGACAGCTTTACCAGGGGCAAAGAGCATGCGGTTCTCAACAAACAATTCGGCAGCTTCGGCTGTGCAGCCCATATTTGAAACTTCGGCAACGCATTTTACCTTATTGTCGATAAGTTGTTTTGCATCGTCACCATTGAGTTCGTTCTGTGTTGCACAGGGTAGGGCAATGTCGACGGGACATTCCCATGGCTTTTTGTCAGCATAGAATGTCGAGCCAGGATATTTGTCTGCATACGGAGCAACTATGTCATTGCCGCTGCTACGAAGTTCAAGCATGTAATCAATCTTGTCTCCGCTGATGCCGGCCGGGTCATAGATATAACCATCTGGTCCACTAATTGTGACAACCTTAGCCCCAAGTTCTGTAGCTTTGAGAGCAGCACCCCAAGCCACATTTCCGAAACCTGAAATAGCGACAGTTTTGTTGGCTATGTCAAGTCCTGCGTCTTGCAACATTTGATTTGTGAAATACAATGCGCCGAATCCGGTTGCTTCAGGACGGAGTAAGGAACCGCCAAATTGGAGACCCTTGCCTGTAAATGTGCCAGTATGCTGACGAGACAGCTTTTTGTACATTCCATACATGTATCCGACTTCACGGCCTCCGACACCGATGTCACCAGCCGGCACATCCTGGTCCGGACCTAAATTACGCCAGAGTTCAAGCATGAATGCCTGGCAGAAACGTCGGATTTCGGCTTCGCTTTTCCCACGTGGTGAGAAGTCAGAGCCACCTTTGGCGCCGCCCATAGGCAGAGTCGTCAACGCATTTTTGAATGTCTGCTCAAAACCTAGGAATTTAAGAATCGAAAGATTGACTGACGCATGAAAACGAACGCCACCTTTGTACGGACCTATGGCATTGTTGAACTGAACTCTGTAACCACGGTTCACTTGTAGTTCACCACGGTCATCTTCCCAAACAACACGGAACGTAATAATGCGATCGGGCTCAACAAGGCGTTGCATGATTTTCGCACGTTCAAACTCGGGATGCTCATTATAAACGGGCTCCACTGAAAGCAGAACTTCCTTCACGGCTTGAAGGAATTCGTTTTCTCCAGGATGCTTTTCCTGAAGTTCTGAAAGGATTTCTGATACTATCATATTAAATAGTTATTTGAGGTTTTTATTCATAGGCAAAATTAAGTATTTTATACGGACAAACAAAT
>CAMZHB010000088.1 GCA_947306605.1 uncultured Prevotellaceae bacterium
AGGCTCGATGAGTCCCCAAGGATAGTCAGATGAGGCTCCGTAGCCCTGTACCAAAATGCCCTTGTCGGATGCCAGAACATTGTCGGGATTGTCCATTACTTCGATGTATTCAACGGTGTCGAACTTGTTGGCGTCAATGACAGCCACACGTTTGTCGGTACCCCAACCTGATACGGCGCAGTAAACCTTTCCGTCTTTTTCAGCCAAGGTTTCGGGATAGCTGCCCACCTTGAGGGAACCTACGTAGTTGAGTTTGTTGCCGCTGACACGGAGTTTGCTCACGTAACCGCCGTAGGAAGAAACGAAAGCATTGTTGCCCGACATGGTAATGCTGCGCACTTGGCCCAGATGTTTGAATTCTTCGGTCTCGAACGAAATGCGGCTCTTTTCTACACCGGCTCCGTTGAGGAGAGCCACGTAGTTGGAAACGTTGATTACAACTAGAATTTTGTCACCGTAAACATAAATGTCGTTACCGGTGTCACCGAGTTTCTGATTGTTCTGTTGTGCATAAATACACGTGGGATAAACGAAATCTTCACTCCAGTCGAAGTAAATGATGTTGGAATTGTTGGCATCTTTGTTACCTTCGTTGAGGATGAAGGCACGGGTGTTGACCATTTCAACGTTACTGCCGTCACGCCAGCTGTCATCGTCATCATCACTGCAGGACGTGAAGCCTGCTGTTACCATCATGGCGCATAGGGCGCCGTAAAACAAATTTCTGAATTTCATTGTTACTTGGTTTTATGGATTAATAAATAGAAGTTACCATAGGAATGTGGCTGTAAGGTGCCACGAGCGCCGTGGCATGGGGTAGTATTTGACCACTTCATACTGCTTGTTCTCCAGATTGACTATGTTGGCGGCCAGTTTCAGCTGTGTGGCTCGGAAACGGAACGCCCTGCTCAAGGTGAGGGTACTCTCGGTGTATGCTTTGATACGGTATTCGGGTTTGTTCTGTCCCATGGAGTAGCGTGAGCCGCAGTAACTGAGCGAGTAGCCCACGTTGACCCACGGGTTGTTTACGATGAGCGACAGGTTGCTGTGGCTGCGCGGGGTGTAGGGCACGTCGTTATTGTAGGTTTGCGATTTCGGATTGGTTTTGTCTTTGGCTTTCTGTCGTGTGAAGTTTCCTGTCAGCAGCGTGCTTATGTTGCGTGTGAGTGGAATCTCTGTTGCCATGGTGAGGTCTATGCCCCAAATCTCCACCTTGCCGAAATTGACCATCTTCCACACGTATGTGGTGGGGAAGGCCACGATTTTGTCATGAACGTGGTTGTAGTAGCCGTCCACGGTGAAGGAAAGGAAGCGCATCCATCTCATCGGGCGTCCGTTCCACGTCAGTCCGGCGTTGTATTCTGTGGCTTTCTCTGGCTTCAGGTTTGTGCTGCCCATGCGGTAGTAGTACTGGTCGTTGAACGTTGGCATGCGGAAAGTGTTCTTGTACATCAGTCGGGCGAAAAACGACTGGTCGGGCAGCAGTCGCCAGCTGGCCGTCACGGTCGGCGACAGTCGCCGGCGGTCGGCGGGCTTTTGTCCGGCGTGCACATGCTCCGTGGCATAAGTGCCCACGAGGTTGCCCTGCACGTCAAGCCGTGATGTGCGGAATCTTGCCGTCAGTGCTGTCAGCGTCGTGAATCGGCGTGGGTTGGCCGGTGTAACTTCCACGTTGCGCAGGATGTTGTTGCGCAGGTCGTTGAAAGCGATGTCTTTGGCTAATGCAAATGACAGGTATCTCAGAGGTTGCCATCCCGCCGTGGCAGATGCGTAGTACTCATTCTGCCGGTTCACGTCGCGAAAGTTGTAGCGCGGGTCGGTGTAACGGTTCCAGGTGTGGGCATATTTCAGCCGTCCTTGCAGTTGCCATTGCTGTGAGAAACGTTTTGTATAGTTTGTTTGGGCATAGAAGTCTTCGTCCCACAGACGTTCTTCCGATGGATTGGCATAGAAGATGACAGCGCCCGGCAGTCCGCGTTCGGAGCGGTACCAGGCCGTTTTCACGTGGATATGGCTGCTGTCGTCGAAAGTATGGTGCAGGTCAGCCTGTCCTTGCCAGGCTTCCACGTCCGAATTGTAGCGTTTCTCCTCCGTACGCTTTGCGGCGTTGAGCAGGCTGTAGGGATAAGTGCCGTCGGATCGCATGAAGTTGCCGTAGGCTGAGATGTTGGTGCGGTCACCCAGCTTCCGGGCGTAGTGCAGTGAGGGGTTGGCCAGGCCAAAGGCTCCGGTTTTCACAGTCAGTCGCAACTGGTCATTGCGGTTGTGGCTGAACGAGGGTTTTTCCGACTCTATGGCGAGTACACTGGCCGAGGCGTAGTGGCGTGCCGACTGCATGAGGTCGTCGCTGTGGCCCATGGTGAGTGTCAGCCGCTCCACATTGTCCAGCAGGTAGCGCCCGATGTCTATCTGACCCGCTTGGGTGTTGCTTACCACGATGCCGTCGTAGCTCACGGCCGTGTGGTGGGCGCCCAGATTGCGTACCGACACGGTCTTCATGCCGCCGAGACCACCGTAGTCGCGTACGTTGGTGCCGGCAAAACGTTTCACGGCGTCGGCCAGGTTTTCCAGTCCCAAGGCTTCAATCTCCGTGCGCTCCATGGCTTGCAATGGTGTGTCGGACACCACGTTCTGCGAGACGGCATGGCCTTTGACGCGGGCTTCGTCCATACGCCGCACGCTCACCGTGTCGTCCGACGCGGCGAAGACTGTTCCGGACGTGCTCCAGACGTTTGCTGAGCACCACAGACACACGATAAGCATGAAAATCCGTGTCGCGGAGACACCGTAATTTCCTCTTGCCAAAACCAGATGTTTTCGTTCTTAAACTACCGCCTTTCCTCGAGACGGCTTACAGTTTCTTTGGTGGCAGGTCTTCTGGCTTGTCCCCGGCAAGACGCCTTCCCGGACGGTTGGTCCAGTGGATTCCTTTTGTCTTGCCGAAAACGGGACTTACAGCAGCGGGACTGCCCGGGACTCTCACCCGGTTCCCTATTGTCACCCCGTTGGTGAACCACCGTTTTCTACGGCTGCAAAATTACAAAATTAAATTGAATCGGAGCCGTTTAGGTATAAAAAATATGCGTTCTCGGTTTTCTCTTTTTCCCTATGCGTTTTAGTCTTTTCCAAATGCGACATGTTTTTTCCGAAATCTGATATAGTTTTTCCGAAGTCCGATATAGCAAAAAATAAGCGGGAGATGCCACAATGCAACTCCCGCTTTATTGTTTTCAACAGCTGTTGCCGTTATTCTCCTGCGGCCACGATGAGGGCGAGGCCGATGATGAAGAAGGCGAACATGAACAGCAGCAGGCGGTTGGTCGTCTTGTCGGCGCCTTTGAACTCTTTCCACACGAAGACGCCCCACAGGGCGGCTATCATGGGCGCTCCCTGTCCGAGGGCATAGGATATGGCGGCTCCGGCCTTGCCTGCGGCGATGTAGCTGAGCACGGTGCCGAGTCCCCAAACGAATCCGCCGAGAAGGCCGACCGAGTGGACGCGGGCGGAACCTGCGAAGTAGGTCTTGTAGCTCACGGGCTCACCCTGGAATGGGCGTTTCATGGCGATGGTGCCCCACAGGAAGTTGCTCAGGAATATGCCCAGCGCGAAGAGGAAGAATGCCGTGTAGGGCGTAGCCTTGCCTGCGGCGGGGGCAACGAAGTTGTCGAGGTCCATGCCTTTGGCCACGAAGGCGTAGAAGAGCGACATGAGCACGCCGGCCACGATGGCGAGCGTGAGGCCTTTCTTACTGGAGTTTTCACCCTTTTGCTGGCGGCCCGAAGCCATGCCGTTCACGATGATGGCCACTACGACGAGGGCCACGCCGAGGAACAGGAGCAGGGGATTGCCTTTGGCCTGGACGATGTAGGTCTGGATGACTCCCAAAACAAGTGCGAGGCCCACGCCGACGGGGAAGGCCACGGACATGCCGGCGATGGACACGCTGGCAGAGAGCAGGATGTTTGAGAGGTTGAAGATGATGCCGCCGATGAGAATCCATGCCACGGTGGCGCCGGACACTTGGGCGAGGTCTTCGCAGAAGGGACGTCCCTGGCTGCCTATGCTGCCCAGTGTGAAGCCGATGATGAGGGAGAACAGCAGGATGCCGATGACGTAGTCCCAATAGAACAATTCGTAGCGCCAGTTTTTGGCGGCGAGTTTCTGGGTGTTAGCCCACGAACCCCAGCAAATCATCGTGACTACGCACAGCACGACGGCTAGGAGATAACTGTTGACGATAAACATAGCTTATAATTTTAAATTATTAATTCCCAACTTTCAATTCCCAATTTCCCCGCGTTTGGGAATGCTCCGCCAGGCCCCGCGCCGGGTGACGCTGATGGCGGCGGCGCTGTTGGCGAAGCGGATGGCCTCGGTCAGGTCTTTTCCATCGCCCAGCGCCACGCACAGGGCGCCGCAGAAGGTGTCGCCGGCCGCTGTGGTGTCCACCACTTCGGTCTTGACGGCGGGTATGTTGGCCAGTGTGCCGTCGGCGACGGTGTAGGCGCCTTTGCTGCCGGCTGTGAGGATGACGTGCTTTACGCCGAGAGCCTGGATATTGCGGATGGCCTGCAGCGCGGAGGCTTCGTCCACAACGCTGACGCCTGCCATCATACCGGCTTCGGTTTCGTTGGGTGTGATGATGTCGACGAGGGCCAGCAGTTCCTGAGGCAGCGGTTCCTTGGGGAACGGCGCGGGGTTGAGCACGACCTTGGCACCGCCTTCGCGGGCCAGTTGGGCGGCGCGGATGAGGGTGTCGACGGGGGTTTCCAGTTGCATGAGCACGATGTCTGCGGCTTTCAGTGTCTCGCCGGCGGCTTCCACGTCTTGGGGCGTGAGCAGGGCGTTGGCGCCGCTGGCCACGATGATGGAGTTCTCCCCGTGACGGTCGACGGGTATCATGGCCACGCCGGTGGCTACGCCCGGGGTGAGCAGCACGTGGCTGGTGTCGATGCCCTCCTCTTTAAGCAGTTCGAGCGACTGGCGTCCGAAGCCGTCGTCGCCCACACGGGCCACGAAAGCGGTCGTTCCGCCCAGACGGGCCACGGCCACGGCCTGGTTGGCGCCTTTGCCGCCCTGGTTGGTCATAAAATCGTAGCCTATAATGGTTTCTCCGGGTGCGGGCAGGTGGTCCACACTGATGACAAGGTCGGTGTTGCAACTGCCGACCACTACAATCTGAGTTTTTTCCATTGTGTCAGTTTTCAGTTTGTGGTTGTAAAATTACAGTTTTTTTTTCATTCGCCGTTTTTTTATGACATTAAAAATTCGAAGCGGCGTTTCAAAATTCTGAGACGCCGCTTCGGCGGAACGAAGTGGGACCTTTGTCGGGGAAGATGTGTTCACGCGGTTGCCCAAGGCATGAAAAAACGTCGCCCCGACGGTAGGCGGGGCGACGTGAGTGTGGATTCTTAACGGGAAGATTACTCTTCGCCGAGAATGTGCATGATTTCGATGGCCGAACGCATGACATTGGAGCCCGGTCCGAAGATGGCGGCTACGCCGGCCTTGTAGAGGAAGTCGTAGTCGTTCACGGGGATAACACCTCCGGCGATGACGGCGATGTCTTCGCGTCCGAGTTTCTTCAGCTCTTCGATGACGGCGGGGACGAGGGTCTTGTGACCGGCGGCCAGCGAGCTGACACCGAGCACGTGCACGTCGTTCTCCACGGCCTGGCGTGCGGCTTCGGCCGGTGTCTGGAAGAGCGGGCCCATGTCAACGTCGAAACCGCAGTCGGCGTAACCCGTGGCTACCACCTTGGCGCCGCGGTCGTGACCGTCCTGGCCCATCTTGGCCACCATGATACGAGGACGGCGGCCTTCCTTCTTGGCAAACTGTTCGGTGAGGCGGCAGGCTTCCTTGTAGTCTGCGTCGCCCTTGGTTTCTGCTGAATACACGTTGCTGATGGTTTTGATGACTGCTTTGTAACGGCCCACAACTTTTTCGCAGGCGTAGGAAATTTCGCCGAGGCTGGCGCGCAGTTGGGCGGCCTTGACGGCGAGGTCGAGCAGGTTTTCCTTGCTCTTCTTGCCGTCGGCAAACTCCTGCACGCAGGCGGTGATGGCGTCGAGGGCCTTCTGGACAGCCTCGTTGTCGCGGTTGGCGCGGAGCTTGCGCAGTTCTTCTTCCTGCTGCAGGCGTACGGCGGTGTTGTCGATTTCGAGAATGTCGATGGGGTCTTCGTGGTCGAGGCGATACTTGTTCACACCGACGATGACCTGCTGGCCTGTGTCGATGCGGGCCTGGGTACGGGCCGAAGCCTCTTCGATACGCATCTTGGGCACGCCGGTTTCGATGGCCTTGGCCATACCGCCGAGGCTCTCAATTTCCTGGATGTGGTCCCAAGCCTTGCGGGCGATTTCGTCGGTGAGCTTCTCCACGTAGTAGGAGCCGGCCCACGGGTCGATCTCGCGGCAAACTTGTGTCTCGTTCTGGATGTAAATCTGGGTATTTCGTGCAATACGGGCGCTGAAGTCGGTCGGCAGTGCAATGGCCTCGTCGAGGGCATTGGTGTGGAGCGACTGTGTGTGTCCGAGCACAGCAGCCATGGCTTCCACGCAGGTGCGGCCCACGTTGTTGAACGGGTCTTGCTCGGTGAGCGACCAACCGGAGGTCTGCGAGTGGGTGCGGAGCATCATCGACTTCGGGTTCTTGGCTCCGAACATCTTGGTGATCTTGGCCCACAGCATACGGGCGGCGCGCATCTTGGCAATTTCCATGAAGTGGTTCACGCCGATGGCCCAGAAGAAGGAGAGGCGCGGGGCGAAGGCGTCGATGTCGATGCCTGCGTTGATACCTGTGCGGAGGTAGTCCATACCGTCGGCCAGCGTGTAGGCTAGCTCAATGTCGGCGGTGGCACCGGCTTCCTGCATGTGGTAACCGGAGATGGAAATGCTGTTGAACTTCGGCATCTTCTGTGAGGTGAACTCGAAGATGTCGGCGATGATCTTCATGGAGAAGGAGGGCGGATAAATGTAGGTGTTGCGCACCATGAACTCCTTCAGGATGTCGTTCTGGATGGTGCCTGCCATGACATCGAGCGTGGCGCCCTGCTCAAGACCTGCTACGATATAGAAGGCCATGATGGGGAGCACGGCACCGTTCATGGTCATAGATACGGACATGTCTTTCAAGGGGATGCCTGAGAAGAGCACCTTCATGTTCTCTACG
>CAMZHB010000089.1 GCA_947306605.1 uncultured Prevotellaceae bacterium
GGTGTGGCACCAAGTTCTGTTGCGTGCCAGATGTAGTACATCGCGGTTCCCGTGCCTGCACGATATATGCCACCTCGTTCGTTAACCTTGCCTTCAAGCGTACTTTGGAAAATATCGAGCAACTCGGTAGCAATGTCGTCCACCCAATCCACATCTTGTCCGAACTTCTCTGTCTCATTGCGAAGTTTCTCGTCCAAAGTCTCGTGACCTTTGAAGTCGTTCTCAATGGCATCGATAATCTCGTCTGCCGTGACACTTTTCTCATCGTAATAATGCTTCTTCAAAGCAGCAAGAGAATCGACAGCTGTTGCAATGCCTGTCCCGTGAAAGCCAAAGTTATTGTACTTACCGCCAAGCGAAGCATCCCTTGCTCTTTCGATGCAGCCGTCCATCATAAGCGACATCATGGGTGCAGGCACGATATAGAGGTCATGCTCCTTGGCACAAAGTGAATCAACACGTGTCTGAATCTCCAACTTAACACGTGTCATTAGCTCATTAAACGTGTTTAGTTCTTTAATTTGACGTGTTGCATTTTTCACGCACTCAGCAAAAGGTACGGCATCAATGTTAGGAATATCGACGGCAGTACCAGGCACGATGAACTCCCAACAAGCTGCCACCACATAGTTCCTTGCATCTTCGGGGCTATAACCCAAGCGAATAAGACCAGGAATCACCACATCATCGTTGCTGTATTGCGGAAAACCAAGTCCGAGCTGCGTCAGCTTTGAGCCTTGAGTAAAGATGTCTTCGGGCGTCTCGGCATCAACACGGAGGTTAATCTTCGGGTCAATCAACTCGAGTTCATAGCTCGACTCAAGACACATCTTAGATACTTCGTTGAAGAGGTACTCGCCAGTTGCACTTCTTCCTGCCAATACCATACTTTGGCCGTTGTCGCCTTGCTGCATTCCCGGGTAAAGGTCACTATCCTTGTTACACATCAGGAAGAACTCCTCTATCAGTTCCTTGGCCTCTTCTCGAGTAAGTGTGCCGCTCTCTATACCTTTTATATAATATCTATATATGTATTGGTCGAAGCGGCCCAAAGTGTTGTGATAGTGCCCGGCTTCCCAAAGACAGAAGTGCATGATGCGAAGAAGTTGCAAAGCTTGACGAAGTGTCTGCGGAGCTTCACTCTTGATGGCAAGCAATGTCTCTGCCAATGCCTTGTCACCTTCGCTTTCTGCTTTTTCGGCATAACGCTGTATGAAGTCCTGTATCGCATTCAGACAAATCACTTCCGACTCAAGAAACTCTTTCTGTTCCCTTGAGAGAGAAGCATCCTTTTGCCGTTTAGTGACCTCATCCAACATCCTGCCCAAGCCTTTCCTAAGCATCGCTTCATAGTTAGGAGAGATGTTGCAAAGATCGCCTTTCTCGTGAAGATACTTCGTCCGTGCTATCTCGTCCCACTCCTCTTTAGTATAGAAACTCGGAATATCTCTAATGGTACGAGTCACTGCAATTCTTTCTTCTGGCAGCAGTACCGGTGTCTCAGCTTCCAGCATTCTCTTTAACCTGACGGCTGCACGCATCTGATAGCTCAAACCAGCAGATTTCATTTCCTCGGCAATGCCGCTCAAACCCGCTTCCTCAGCTGTGCGGCGAAGTGCGTGATGATGCTTGTCGAAGATAAATTCCCTTAGACGTTTTATCCTTTCATTCATAGTTCTAATGTAAGAAATAATACTTTTCCGGTGCAAATATACAACTTTTCACCGTACCAGTCCGTACCAGTTGGCAACCTTTTTCACATGTAATACAACATATCGAGAAAGTTCATAGTTCTTTTTGCACCTTTGCAGCCGCAAAACATAAACAAGTGAGCATTCGTTCTTCTATTTGAGCACAAGCACTTCAATGCCTGCATCTGTCAGGATTTCCGTGTGGCAATGCGGCTCTGCTTCTGTATCAAAGTTGGGCTTGTACGTCATCCCAACCATTCCGTACTTAGCTCCTGCCACCTTATTATAACGAAGCAACTCTACCCTCTTCAGATTAGGAGCATCGGCAAGCAGGTCACGAACTGCCAACATGTTTTCCTTCGTATCATTAACACCAGGGATGAGAGGAATACGAAGAGAAAAGTCCTTACCTGAACTCATCAGAATCTGCAGGTTACGAAGTATCGGTTCGTTGCCGACACGAGTGTACTTCTTGTGCAACTCATTGTTTGTATGCTTGCAATCGAAGAGGACGAAATCCAAGTTCTCAAGCACTTTCCTAAATACATCTTCGGCTGCATAGCCACTTGTTTCTATGGCACAATGAATGTGTGGACGTATCAACCCAAGCACCTCCAAAAGAAAGTCTGCCTGCATCAAAGGCTCGCCTCCGGTAAACGTCACGCCACCCCTGTTGAACCTGAAGATTTTTTCGTCTCTTAAGAGTTGGTCTGCCAATGCCTTCGCCTCAATCTCCGTACCGCTCATCACCGTCTCGTCTTTCTTTTTCATGAGTTGCGGCTTTGGACTTAGCCCCTCAGGATTGTGACACCACTCGCATCTCAACGGGCAACCTTTCAAGAAAACAGTCGTTCTGATGCCAGGACCATCATTAATAGCAAACTCTTCAATGCTGAATATTGTTCCTTTCATGCTGCAAAGATACATAAAAAAGCCTAACATCTATCACTATCCACTTACAAGTTGTGGTTTGATGTAGAAACATGAGAAGAAACAATCTTCACACTTTCCACACGGAATAAGGTACCTCAAAAGTTAGAAGTCGGACTTCAAAAATTACAAGCGGCGTTTCGAAAGTTCGAAACGCCGCTTGTGTTTACCCTACGCACAACAATATCATAGATTACAGAGTATGGTCACGAGGATTACTGCCATGGTTTCCGCTACGAAGCAAAGGCGAAGACTGGTCTGCAGATCGTCCTGTTCAAGTAACCGCGGATTGTGACCGATATACGGTTTCACTACAGGTTGGCCGAAATAATCGTGTGTACCGCCAAACCGACAGTCCAGACAGGCCGCCAGCGCCGCTTCGGGCCAGCCACTGTTGGGAGAAGCATGGCACGGGCCATAGTGCAGGACAAAGGAGAACAAATGCTTCAGGCTGGCTCTGGGTTTCGCGCGGAACGACGACACCGGTTTATAGGCAAGCAACATCAGCAAAGCCGTGAGACGTGCCGGAATATAATTGGCCACATCGTCCTGACGCGCCGACCACCAGCCGAACTCACGATAACGCGGTGTACGGTAGCCTAACATGGAATCGAGGGTGTTCACCATTTTATAGGCCGCCATGCCCGGCACTCCAAGCAACAGGCACCAAAAGAGCGGCGCAACGACACCGTCGGAAAGGTTTTCAGCCAGTGTTTCGAGTGCAGCGGTACGCACTTCCTGAACTGAAAGGGCACTGGTGTCCCGTCCCACAATACGTGCCACTTGTCGGCGGCCGTCGTCAAGACTGCGGTCGAGCGCACGGAAGACATCACGCACTTCACGGCGCAACGTTTTTCCTGCAAGAGAAAAAAAGACGAGCACACCGGCCACCGCCATTTCTATCCAAGGATACGGACGAAGCCATCTCAACAGGAACCAAACTGCAAAGAATGTAATCAAAACGCTCACCACCGCCAACAAGGCTCCTTTCAGTTTGCGGGAACAACCGTGATTGAGTCTGTGCTCCCAAAAGGAAATCCACCGGCCAAAGGCTACCACCGGATGAGGCAAGCGGGATGGGTCGCCCAACATGAAATCGAGCAACCAGCCGACAACAACCTGGATGCTATTGTTTGGAAACATGGGAAGAACGTATTATTTCATGGATTGCAGCCACCAATTCGTCATTCTCTTCGCTTGTCTGCACGGCGATGCGGAAATGAGCCGGTGTGAGCCCATGAAAATTGGAAGCATTGCGGATAAGAATACCGTATTCATGTGCCAAATGGCGTTTCAACTCTGCCGCCGTGCCATGATGCAGCCGACAGAGAAGGATGTGCGTCTGAGAAGGATACGCATCTACGCCCTCACCCTGCGTTCACGTTCGCGAAGCAGCTCAGCGACAGGCAACACATAGTCTTCGGAATGATCAAGAAGATAAAGGGCCGCTTCCTGAGCCAAACTGTTGACACTCCATGGCATTTGAAACGCACGTATCCGTTGCAGCAATGCGATAGGGGCTGTGATGTACCCGATGCGAAGTCCGGGCACTGCAAATTCTTTCGTCATGGAATGAATCATAATCACGTTGGGAAAGGACATTGCCTCGGCCGGGGTGACAAGTGGTTCAAGGGTAAACGGAGAATAACTGGCGTCAATCACAAATACCGTTTGGGAACAACGACGGATACAACCGAGCAATTCTTCACGATTCAGAACAGTACCCGTAGGATTGTTGGGATTGCAGAGCCATACGGTTTCAGTCTGCCCGGTGATGTCTTCCATACTTTGGACAAAACTGACAGAATGACCATGGGTGCGACAAGCATCGGCATATTCGGAATTTTCTTGTTCTTTGCAACCCATCAACAGGCAGGCATCGGCATATTCGGAAAACGTCGGGGAGAGTATCATTGTCCGGCTGTCGCGAAAAGCCATGGCAACTAAATAAATAGACTCTATCGCGCCACTTGTGGCCATAACCTCCTGGAACGATATATTCAACTTTTCAGAAATCTTTCGTTCCACACGAGCCGGAGACGGCTCAGGATAGTTTTGTATTAAACGAAGACGGCTGGCCAAATGGGCGAAAAGAGACTCATGATTGAAATGACTGTAGACATTCGAACTGAAATTGATACGAATGTCAGGATGGTTAAAGATGTCGTCGCCGTGACCGGTTATCATAGGAACAGTATTTTATTAAACAAACTTTCTTTCTTGACTCAGTATCTTATAGAGACTCGACATGTCTATATGCTTCCTGACATGATCGGCCAATTTATCGTATTGGCTTTCGCGGAAGCTTTCGATATCCTCTGTCCGAGACATATGGGCCGGAGTTTTCAAGAGAAAATCGAGGACTGCCCGATTGTCAAGACAACCATGAATATATGTGCCGATACAGTTGTTTTTAATAACAAACGGCTCATCCACCGTGGACTTTCCCTGATGAATTTCGTATCCTTTGCAACGGACTCCACGAAAAACGAATTCCACTTGCTGTGTCGTTTTTTGTGGAGTCATCGTTGTATTCATGGACAACAATCCTAAGCCAGGCAATGAAGGCAACGTGCCTTCCACATTATCGGGGTCATTGACGGTCTGACCCAACATCTGAAAACCGCCACAGATTCCCATTATGGTCTTGCCGCCGGCGTGTGCACGGAGTATAGCTCCAGCCATTCCAGCGCGACGCAATTCGTAAAGGTCGTCAAGTGTAGCTTTGGTGCCTGGCAATATGATGACATCGGCTTGTTCTAAATCATCAGGGTTGGCCGCGTAATACAGGTTTACACGTTCGTCACGTTCCAACACGTCAAAATCGGTGAAATTGCTGAGATGCCGAAGCAGAACAACGGCAACACTTATACGACGGCTCTGCTCCACTTGTGAAAAGTAAGTATTCTTTACTTTATTCTCCAAAACCACACTGTCTTCTGCATCAATCACAATATCACTGAACATGGGCACAACCCCTAAGACAGGCACTCCACAAACGTCTTCGAGCATCTTTCGTCCTTTGTCGAACAAACGCAAATCTCCTCGGAACTTATTGACGATGATACCACGTATAAGTTTCCTGTCTTCGGGTTTCTGAAGCATAATACTGCCATAACATGAAGCGAACACACCGCCTCTGTCAATATCGGCCACAAGAATGACGGCGGCACCTGCATAGCGAGCCATAGACATATTGACAAGATCGGTGTCAGAAAGATTGAGTTCCGTAATACTGCCTGCCCCTTCGAGAACCATAGGGTTATATTTCTCCTGCAAACGATTGAAAGCAGCACAGACTGATTTGCGCAATTCGTCTTGACGTTCTTTACGAAAATAATCATATGCGGAACGATTGCCGATAGGTTTACCTAAAAGCACCACCTGTGTCGTATGGTCTGAATTGGGCTTGAGAAGCAATGGATTCATATCGGCACGAGGTTGCAACCGACAAGCTTCGGCCTGAACAGCCTGTGCACGCCCTATTTCCAAGCCATCAGGTGTGGCAAAAGAATTAAGGGCCATGTTCTGCGCTTTAAAAGGCGCCGGACGATAACCGTCTTGCAGAAAAATGCGGCACAAGGCTGTTGAAATGATGCTCTTGCCTACGTCACTACCTGTACCGGCAAGCATGATTGGTCTCAGAGTTTCCATAGAAGTTCAAATGAAGTTTCGGCCCAATACCAATGAGTGTACCCGGCCAATACATTTTTGTATTTATATAGCGGTGTATCCACTGGTTCACCTTTGGCAGAACGTTGAATGCAGTAGCGGCGAATCCCATCGTGTAATTCTTCTTTACAAATGGAAGAATAATGAAACTCATGGCCACGGACCGTTTTGCCATCAATGGACATCTGCCGATAGCCCAAATGAAGTCTGGAATTTGCCATCGTGGCACGCATAGGAAAAACACCACACATCTCTTTACCGTCAATATCGCTGCAGAGATACATAAAGCCGCCACACTCCGCAAAGACACGGCCACGGTCCATGGCATACTGATAAATTGATTCACGCATCGTGACGTTCTCTGCCAATTGCTCCGCATATAGTTCCGGATAGCCTCCAGGTAAATACAACAAGTCGCACAATGGCAACAACTTGTCACGAAGCGGTGAGAAGAACACTGTGCCACCCATCAAAGCCAACGCATCTACATTGGCACGATACATGAAATTGAAAACCTCATCTCTGGCAATGGCAATAGTCATATTGATTTATTGTTTTAAGAATTTAAGCAGCTGCTCTATATCGACATGTTGTTCCACTTCACACGCCGCCGACTCTACCAGGCGTTCCATTTGCTCTTTGTGTTGAACAGACAGACCCAAATGACGGCTCGGAATAACCAAATCCGGACAACGCCCCATATATCCATAGCACGTCACACCTACATCGTTGCAAGCTTGTTGTAAAGTACGGTATTGGCTGTCGGAACCTACATAATTGAAAACGACTCCTGCCAATTGCAATTCCGGACAATACTGACGGAATCCGAATATAAGGGGAG
>CAMZHB010000090.1 GCA_947306605.1 uncultured Prevotellaceae bacterium
AGCACGTGATTTGTAATCTCGGGGTCGTTGGTTCGAATCCGACAAGAGGCTCAATAAAATTCCTTTACAATTTTTTATTGTTTAGAGGTCTGCGACGGGTTCACGGACTTCTTTTGTTTTATCCGGACAGTCGTATATAGTTGAAAGCATGTGGGATATGGCCGTTCCGGTGTGGGACATAATCCGCCGTATGTGGCACTTGGAACAAGGGGTATAAATGGAGTGGAAAAGGTTGCGGGCGATTCACTCTTTCGAGCGGAGCAACTGTTTGCTGAAGTCGCTTGCAAAGATGAAGTCGTTGAGCCTCTGGTTGTCCGAATGCAATATATCGGTGTTTTTGCCCTGCCACTCCTTGTGTCCCCGGTATATGAAGAGGATGTTCTCGCCGATGCCCATCACGGAGTTCATGTCGTGGGTGTTGACGATGGTTGTGATTTGGTTTTCCACGGTTATTTCGTGTATCAATCCGTCGATTACGAGCGAGGTTTTCGGATCCAGCCCGGAGTTTGGCTCATCACAGAAGAGGTATTTGGGATTCATGGAAATGGCTCTGGCTATTGCGGCCCGCTTCTGCATGCCTCCGCTGAGTTCTTCGGGATATTTGGCGGCTGCGTCTCCCAGATTCACGCGTTCAAGACAGAACTGTGCCCTGCGCACCCGGTCTTTGTAACTGGCATCAGAGAACATGTCGAGGGGAAACATCACATTCTGCAGCACAGTGAGCGAATCGAACAAGGCAGATCCCTGGAACAGCATTCCCATCTCGCGACGCAACAGGGTACGTTCGCGTTTCGACATCGTAACAAAGTCACGCCCGTCGTAAAGTATCTCACCCGCCGACGGTTCCAGCAGTCCCACGATGCAATTCATGAGTACCGTCTTTCCGGAACCGCTCTGTCCGATGATGAGATTGGTCTTGCCGTTGTCAAAGCCGATGCTGATGTCGCTGAGCACCTGTTTGTCGGGGAAAGATTTGCTTAAGTGCTTTATTTCAATCATGTGGCGTTACGAAAGCATTTGGGTGAGGAACATATCTGAGAATAAAATCAGCACACTGCTGGTTACGACCGCGTCAGTGCTGGCTTTGCCCACCTCAACACTGCCCCCGCGCACCGTATATCCGTAATAGGACGACACGCTGGCAATGATGAAAGCGAAGAAAAACGATTTGATGACGCCCATCCAGAAGAACCACTGCGTAAAGTCGTGCTGAAGCCCCGCGGTAAGGTCTGCCGGCGTGATGATGTGGCCTATGTAAGCCGTTGCATAGGCTCCGAGAATGCCCGAGCCCACACTGAACGTCACCAGACAGGGTATCACCGTGAGCATAGCCAATATCTTGGGCAGAATCAGGTAGTTGGCCGAATTGACACCCATGATTTCCAACGCGTCAATCTGTTGTGTGACACGCATGGTGCCCAGTTCCGACGCGATATTCGAACCTACCTTGCCCGAAAGTATGAGACACATGATGCTGGATGAGAATTCGAGCAACATAATCTCGCGTGTCGTGTAACCGGAAACCCAGAAAGGCATCCACGCACTCTGTATGTTCACCTTGATCTGAATACAAATGACCGCACCGATAAAGAAAGAAATCAGCAGGACAATTCCAATCGAATTGACACCCAACTGGATAATCTCCTGATAGTACTGCCTCCCGAACATCCTCAACCTGTCCGGCACAGTCAGCGTCCTGCCCATCAGACGGAGATACCTGCCCAGCGCAACAAGCCATCTGTAAATCAACATAACCCTAACAGAATCTATTTTTCAAGGCAAAATTAAGAAAAAATCCGTGTAATACCCCCCTTTAGTGCACAAGGTTTTGTATTTTTGTGGCTCAAAACATCACAAATGGAACAAAACGAGGAAAAACTCCAGGTGCTGCGCGCCGAAAACCTCATAAAACGCTACGGAAAACGAACCGTGGTGAACGAAGTCAGCTTTAACGTCAAACAAGGTGAGATAGTCGGCCTCCTAGGTCCCAACGGCGCCGGCAAAACTACCTCGTTCTACATGACAACGGGCCTCATCGTTCCCAACGGAGGCAAAATATTCCTCAACGACCTTGAGATAACCGATTTTCCAGTGTACAAACGCGCCCGTGCAGGCATTGCATATCTGGCGCAAGAGGCTTCCGTGTTCCGCAAAATGACTGTGGAAGACAACATAGCCTCCATACTGCAAATGACAGGCAAGCCGCTCGAATATCAAAAGGAGAAACTGGAGAGCTTACTCAACGAATTCCGTTTGCAAAAAGTACGTAAAAACCTCGGAGACAGACTTTCGGGAGGCGAACGAAGGAGAACGGAAATAGCACGTTGCCTGGCCATCGACCCAAAGTTCATTATGCTCGACGAACCTTTCGCAGGCGTTGACCCAATAGCGGTTGAAGACATACAATATATCGTATGGAAACTCAAAGACCTGGGAATAGGCATCCTGATTACCGACCACAACGTCGAAGAAACCCTTTGCATCACCGACCGGGCCTACCTGTTGTTCGAAGGACGCATACTCTTCCACGGAACTCCCGAAGAATTGTCGGAAAACCAGATTGTGAGAGAAAAATACCTGACCAACAGCTTCGTTTTACGCAAGAAAGACTTCAGCAAAATGCAGCAACAGGAATTGGAATATTCCGAAGCCGATGGCAAGTCCGACTGATTTTCAGCGTAAAAACAACATTTATTAAATTAACCATTTCTTTTTAGCCCAAACATTCGGGAAATTTGCGAAGATTTCCTTATCTTTGCACATTATATCTGACGCAACGCCCGCAAAGCCCCACCAAGGCTGACGGGAAACGGAAACTATTGAAACTAAACCGAAAATGAACCTACTGAAAAAGCTTTTCAACAGGAATAAGGACGGCAACGGGCTGCGTACCGGCGGCATGGAAGATTTCATGACCCTCATACGCGTCTACTTCCAGGCATCCATCGCCAGCAAAGTGGGAATAACCAACCTCAATATGCTGCCTGACCTGCGCGTTTTCAAACAAACGCTCAAAGTACCTACCATTAACAATCGTCTAGGTCTGAATGAAAAAAGCCGTTGCCGCAAGATGCTCGGCGAAATCTACGGACTTAAGGAAGACTTCTTCAAAGAAATCGACGAGAGTGTCAAGAAAAACTGCCGCAATGTCAATGAAATGCAGAGCTATCTCTACATGTTCCAAGGCTTTAGTCAAGACTTGCTCACACTGTTGACAAACAGCATGCAGGTCAAGTTGCGCATACCCGCCATTTTCAAGAAGACTCTAAGGAGCGTAGTGGCAGACGGCGTGAACAACATCATGGAAAAAGACGACTGGAAAGACGATAGCCAGCGCAAACTCGCCGTCGGGCTGCGCCAAATGCAACGCCGCCTGCTCTACAGCAAAGAATGGATGACAGAATATGCCTGGAAAATAGTGCTCCTGGCAAAGAAAGAACCGCGCAAGAAGGACACGGACACCAAATAACACCGTCTCCAAACGGCCCAAACCGACAAAAACAATCCTATGGAAGGCAGGGAAAAAACATTAGCCGAGCTCGAAGTGAAACTCACCCGTCTGCTCGAACGCCATCAGGCCATGGGAGTGAGACTGCAGGCCCTGGAACAGCAGAACAGGCTCCTGAAAGAACAAAACAACGTCCTGAACGAGAACATGGGCAACCTGAAAAAAGCCAAAGCCCTCGCTCTCGGAAACAAAGACGTGAAAGAGACCCGCTTGCTCCTCTCCAGGCTCATCCGTGAAATAGATAAATGCATCGCTCTCATGAGTGTATAAAACCAAACGCCATGCCAACCGACAGCAACGTGTTATCCATAAAACTCACCTTCGGCTCAAAAACCTTCGCCCTCAACATCGACCGCGAAAGAGAAGAGGTATACCGCACAGCCGAAAAGCTAATCAACCAGAAACTGCAGACCTACATGAACAGGTTTGCCGACCAAAAACAGGAAGACTACCTGACCATGGCGCTGCTCGACATCGCAGTACACCTGGTAGACGAAAAAAACATGGACAGGCGCCTGGAACAGCTCATCAGCCAAATAGACCGGGCCAACGACTGAAACCACCGGGCCAAATCAGGCACAGGCAAAACTATCCCTGACATAAAATACAATAAATCAGATATAAAATAACCCAAACCAAACAAAATGAACAGTATGTTAATCATAGCAATCGCCGTAAGCCTACTCATAGGACTTGCCATCGGCTTCGGAATATTCCAATTCATACTCAAAGGGAAACGAAACAAAATGATGTCCGAAGCAGAACGGGACGCAAAAACGCTAAAAGAGAAAAAACTGCTGGAAGTCAAAGAAGAATTCCTCAACAAAAAAGCAGAACTCGAAAAAGAAGTACAAGCACGCAACAGCAAGCTGCTCCAGGCTGAAAACAAACTGAAACAGCGTGAAATGAGTCTCAATCAGCGCCAAGATGCCATAACAAGGCGCAAAAACGAACAGGACAAACTGCAGAATTCACTTGAGATGCAACAACAAGTAATCCTACATAAACAGGAAGAACTCGACAAATTGCAGCTCCAGGAACGGGAAAAACTTGAAACAATCAGTGGATTGTCCGCCGAAGAAGCCAAAGAGCGTCTCATAAGTTCCCTCAAAGATGAAGCCAAGACCGATGCACAAAGCTACATCAACGAGATAATGGACGACGCAAAGATGACTGCAAACAAGGAAGCCAAGAAAATCGTCATCCAAACCATACAAAGGGTGGCCACAGAAGCCGCAATAGAAAACAGCGTAACCGTTTTCCATATCGACAACGACGAGGTAAAAGGACGCATCATCGGTCGCGAAGGCCGCAACATCCGTGCACTGGAAGCAGCAACCGGTGTGGAAATCGTAGTAGACGACACTCCGGAAGCCATTGTCATATCTGCCTTCGACCCAATCAGACGTGAAATCTGCCGTCTCGCACTTCACCAGCTCATATCTGACGGACGCATTCACCCAGCCCGCATTGAAGAAGTGGTTGCAAAGGTCAAAAAACAAGTTGAAGAGGAGGTAATAGAAACCGGAAAGCGTACTGCAATCGACTTAGGCGTACATGGACTCCACCCGGAACTGATTCGCATCATCGGAAAAATGAAATACCGCTCCTCATATGGCCAGAACTTGCTCCAACACGCAAGAGAAACCGCCAACTTAAGCGCTGTGATGGCCGCCGAATTGGGCTTGAATCCCAAGAAAGCCAAACGTGCCGGACTCTTACACGGTATTGGCAAAGTGCCAGACGAAGAAACGGACCTCTCACATGCCCTTTACGGAGCCAAATTAGCCGAGCAATTCAAAGAGAAACCAGACATATGCAATGCTATAGGCGCTCACCACGACGAAATGGAGATGACTACGCTGCTCGCACCCATAGTTCAAGTTTGCGATGCCATAAGTGGAGCTCGCCCAGGGGCACGTAGAGAAATCGTTGAGGCATATATCAAACGTCTAAATGACTTGGAGAACATTGCTATGAGCTACCCGGGAGTTACCAAGACGTATGCCATTCAAGCCGGACGCGAGTTACGCGTTATTGTAGGGGCTGACAAAATTGACGACAAGCAGACCGTTGATCTCAGCGCCGAGATAGCGAAAAAGATACAGGACGAAATGACCTATCCGGGCCAAGTTAAAATCACCGTTATCCGGGAAACCAGGGCCGTAAACTACGCTAAATAACGCGACATTGAAGTTCAAAGGCACCATATTGGCTTTGTTCGTTCTTCTGTGGGCACATATCCCTGCCCATGCCCAACAAGAAGTGGAAGAAGGACTGAGTTACCACATAGACCGTCAAATTACGATAGGACACAGTCGGAATCCGCTTTGGCTAAATGCCAACAAACATGGTCTGTCCAGCGTTAAAGACGACAACGGATACATACGCGCGGGTGTCACGGGCCACACGGTTCTTGGCAACTCAGGTGACTGGCGTCTCAACTATGGTGCAGACCTTGCCTTAGCCTACAATTTCACTTCATCGTTTGTTATTCAGCAGCTCTACGGGGACTTGCAATTCCGCAAAGTGACCCTTTCGGTCGGCAGCAAGGAACGTGATGCACAATTGAAGAACAATGAATTGAGTTCAGGCGCACAAACGTTCGGCACCAATGCACGTCCGACGCCCATGATTTCACTTGAAACGCCGGACTATGTAAACATCTTGCGCGACAACAAATGGCTCGGCCTGAAATTCCGTTTCGGCTACGGCGTAACCACCGATTGGCGATGGCAAAGACACTTTGTTGCCGAAAAAAACAGATATACGGGGCGCAACTGGGAACATAACCAGGCTCTATACCTGCGTATCGGCGACGAAGAGCGATTTCCCCTGGTTTACGAAGGAGGTTTCGAAATGGCATGCCAATTTGGAGGCACCATTTACGATTATAACCAGACCGACATGAAGAAAATCAAGATGAAACAACGCTTCAAAGATTTCATCGAATCCATATATGCCGGCGGAAATGACCCTACCGACTCCGGATATGACAATGCGCAGGGAAATACTTTGGGAAGCTGGCTGATGAGCCTGAGCTACAAACTGCCGAATGAAGCCAAAGTGCGACTATATTTCGACCACTTCTTCGAAGATCATTCCCAGCTGTTCCTACAATATGGATGGAAAGACGGTTTGTTCGGAGGAGAAATCACGTTGCCGAAGAACCGCGTGGCCACATCACTCGTTTACGAATACATCCACACGTCCGACCAAAGCGGACCTATCTATCACGACCACACAGAGGCTATTCCGGACCAGACAAGTGCAGTCGACAACTACTATAATCACAATCTCTACACCGGTTGGCAACATTGGGGGCAGGCCAAGGGAAATCCGCTCTACACAGCGCCTTTATACAACGACAATCACAGACTTATTTTTCCCAACAACCGATTTAGCGCCCACCATATCGGACTTGCCGGCGACCCGATGGCTTCGCTGCATTACCGTCTGCTCTATACGTACTCCGAAAACCTGGGTACTTACCAGCTGCCCTTTGATGACAAGAAGTACAACA
>CAMZHB010000091.1 GCA_947306605.1 uncultured Prevotellaceae bacterium
GGACTGCTGTTGGAAAAGTTTGACGAGAGATTCCATGTGGAAATGTACATCACGGCCGACACCGCCGTATGGTATGACCAGAACCTGTGGGAACTGCGGGGACGCGTTTGCGTGTGGAACGCTGACGGTACCATCTTCCGCTCGGAACTGCTCTACTGGAATATGGAACGCCACGAATTTTACTCTAATAAGTATTCCCGCCTCGTATCGCCGCTGCGCAATGCCGAAGGCGTAAGTTTCCGCTCCAACGAACAGATGACCCAATACGAAGTGAACGTGGCCAAGGCCACATTCCCACTTCCGAACGAAACGAACGAGGACAAGTCTGACGACACCGGCAACACCATTGAAGAACCGTTGCCCTCACGACCACCAATGGAAGCCCGTCCGAAAACGGAAAAGCCCAAGAACCTGCCGCCTGGCGGACACTTCAAATGACACTTCGGTCACCAACAGCGACCCCACATCTCTCTTCAAACCGCCTGTCATATACCTATTATATATAATACACCATGAGTACCGCTGCATTATGGATTGTTTTTGCAATCAGCCTCTTGCTTCTCATGTTAGTGCAAGGGGGCGACACCGCTTTCCGCTACTCCTTCAAATATCGTAGTGGAGTAGATTCGGAAGACAACAGCCTGACCGACCGAATGGTTTCACGCTTTTACCTCAAGCCCAGTCTCATGCTGGCTTCGCTCCGTTGGTTATCGTTGGCCGCCGCCTTTTGCGTGACCTACGCCCTGCTTCAGTTGACCGAAGAATGGACACCATTTGTGTGGAACGGCCTCAGTTGGTTCGTCAAGGGCATTCTCATCCTGATTGTCCTAGGTAGCCTCGGCTTCTTTCTGCCCCGCCTGCTCTGCGGACAACAACCCGACCAGTCGCTCCGTCTCTTAGCTCAGCCTCTCTGCTTCGTCGGGCTCATCGCACGTCCCATCACTCTGTTGCTGCTCCAGCTGGCACGCCTCCTGATGGCATTATGCGGTTCGCGCTACAACGAAAGGACCTTGGCATTCCTCTTGGGAAACCGACAACTCATGGACCCCATGCTGCGGCCTGCGCTGTCCACAGCCGAGCCTGACATCCGCGAGAACGACATGAAGATTTTCCGCAACGCGCTGGGCTTTTCCAACATCAAAGTGCGTGACTGCATTGTGCCACGCACTGAAATTGTAGCCGTGGAAACCGATGCCTCACTCAACGAACTGATGCAAATGTTCGTCAACAGCGGCAAGAGCAAAATCATCGTGTACAAAGAAGACCTGGACCACATCGTAGGCTACGTCCACTCTTCCGACATGTTCCGCCCCGCCGGCCGCAACAACTGGACAGGGTGTATCCGTGAGATTCCTGTGGTACCCGAATCAATGAATGCACAGAAAATGATGCAGATATTCATGCAACAGAAAAAGTCGGTCGCTGTCGTGGCCGACGAGTTCGGAGGCACCAGCGGCATCATCTCGTTGGAAGATCTGGTCGAGGAAATCTTCGGCGACATCGAAGATGAACACGATGTAGTCACTTACACTGCCCGGCAATTGGAAGAAGATGAATTTCTCCTTTCGGCACGTCTTGAAACCGAAAAAGTGAACGAACAGTTCGGCCTCAACCTGCCCGAATCGGACGAATATCTCACCATAGGAGGACTCATTTTGTTCCATTATCAGGATTTTCCGAAGCCTGGGCAAACCGTCACAATTGGCAACTTCGAATTCAAAATTCTTAAAACTTCCACATCGAAAATAGACCTCGTCAAACTAAAAGTTAACCACGAGACCAAAAAAGAAAACTGAAAATTCACGCTATATCCTATCTTTTTTATAACTTTGCGTGCTCGAAATATCAACACGAAAAATAATAAAATAAAATAACGTAATGGCAGCTTTACAAAAAATCAGAAGCAAGGCTATCTTGCTCATCGTAATCATTGCCCTGGGTCTTTTCGCGTTCATCGCCGAGCCCATGGTACAGTCCATACGCACCATGCTTGGTCAAAGCAGTTTGCAAGTGGGTAAAGTGTATGGACAGGAAATCAATACTCAGGAATTCCAACAACTGTTGGACTCCTATCAGGAAATGATGAAATACTCCCGCGGAGTCAACGCACTCAGCGAAGAGGAGAATGCACAGGCCAAAGACGCCGCCTGGCAGATGTACGTCAACTACCAGCTCATCTCTCACGAGTGTGAAAAGGTGGGTCTCACTGTGACCGACGAAGAACTGCAACAAGCCATCAACGAAGGCACCAACCCTGTGCTGCAGCAGATTCGTGACTTCGTGAACCCGCAAACGGGACGCTTCGACGCCACCACCATGAAAAATTTCCTCACACAGTACCAACAGATGCAGTCCAACCCTGCCCAGTACGGACAGTACATGGAGCAGTTCGACCGCCTCTATAAGATTTGGCAGTATGTGGAGAAAACGCTCCGTGAGAACCTGCTCGAACAGAAATGGCAAGTGCTTATCGGTAAGGGCATCCTTTCCAATACGACCGAAGCCAAGATGGCCTATGAAGGCACGGCCAACAGCAGCGACCTTCTGCTGGCTGCCCTGCCCTACAGCACGGTCAACGACAACGACGTGAAGGTAACCGACGCCGAACTGAAGGCCAAGTACGAAGAACTGAAGGAAAACTTCCTTGTTCCCGTTGAGACCCGCGACATCAAGTACGTTGTTTCCAGCGTCATTCCGAGCGACCAGGACCGTGAAGACCTCCTGGCAGAGCTTACCGAAGTTGCCCAGCTACTCGACAGCACCAACGAAGTAGGCCCCGTAGTCAGCAACAGCAACAGCCAACTGAACTACAAGAACCTCTTCGTTACCAAGAACGCCTTCCCCGGTGACATCCAGAACCAGCTCGACTCTGTTGCTGTTGGCGGCATCAAGGGTCCGTACTTCAACGAAGTCGACAACACTTGCAATATCATCAAGATGATTGGCAAGACCACGGCTCCCGACTCTGTCCAGTACTGTCAGATTCAAGTGGGCGGCAAAGACGCCGACGACGCCCACAAGCGTGCCGACAGCATCTACACCGCTCTCCAAGGTGGTGACCACTATGCCGAACTCGCCAAGAAATACCAGCAGGAAGGCAAGGAGATGTGGCTTACTTCAGCCGACTACGAGAACAGCCAACTCGACGAGAGTGGCCTGCGTCTCATCACGGCCATCACCACGTTGGCTCCCAACCAGATGGAAAACCTGAAGTTTGATGGTGGCGGTGCCGTCATCATCAAGGTGCTCGACCGCAAAGCCAATGTGACCAAGTACAACGTGGCCGTCGTTAAGCGTCGTCTGCAGCCCGGCAAAGAAACCGACAGTAAGATCGACAACAACTTCCGCCAGTTCCTCACCAGCTGCAAGACTGTCAAGGACATGGAAGACAACGCCGCCAAGTATGGTCTCACCGTTCAGTCCATCAAAGACTTCACCAGCAACCAGCATTACATCGGCCGCATCCTCAACTCCACCGAAGCCCTCCGTTGGGTTTTCGAAGCCAAGGAAGGCCAGATTTCCCGCGACCTCAAGGATTACCGTTGCATGGGTAACAACACCGAATACGACAACCTCCTCCTCGTAGGTCTCGACAAGATTCACAAAGCCGGTTACCGCGACCTCGCCGATGTGGAAGACATCGTACGCACCGAAGTGCTCCGCGACAAAAAGGCCGAAATGCTCAAGGCAAAGTTCAAGGACGTGAAGACCATCGACCAGGCCCGTGCCATCCCCGGTGTCGTAGTTGATACCCTCAAGTCTGTCAACTTCGCTGGCGTCAGCCAGGTGGCCAGCACCGGTTCCTACGAGCCCGCCATCAACGGCAGCGCATGGAACAAGAAGGAAGGCGAATTCGTAGCACCCGTCAAGGGTTACGGCGCCGTCTATGCTTACCAGGTGATTGGCACGCAGAAGGACGAAAGCACTTTCAACGAGAAAGAGCAGAAACAGATGATAGCACAGCGTTACCTCAGCAATCTCCGCAACCTCATTGACGACTTGAGTCAGAAAGCTAAGGTGAAAGACCGTCGCTACATATTCTTCTAAATCTTCATTACTCTTATATTTTTAATTGTGTTTGTAATCGGATGCGCCTCCTTTTTGGGGAGGCGCATTTCCGTACCTGTTGCTGTCATAAAAGATGCGGAAGCGTACTCTGTCGAGTACATTTCCGCATCTTGTCTTTATCTTATTGAAAATCTCTATACGAAACTACGCCGCGCACGGTCCTGCAGATACAGGTCGAGCAGCGTGATGGCCGCCATAGCCTCCACCACGGGCACGGCCCTGGGCAAGACGCACGGGTCGTGACGGCCGCGGGCCTTGAAAGTAAGCAGCTGTCCTCCGGTCGTCACCGTCTGCTGGTCTTGCAACAGCGTGGCCACGGGTTTGAAGGCCACGCGGAACACGATGTCCTGTCCGTTGCTGATGCCCCCCTGTATGCCACCGCTGCGGTTGGTCGCCGTCGTCACGCCACCTTGTCCGTCGGGCACGAAGGCATCGTTCTGTTCACTGCCGCGACCGCCAGATCCGGCAAAGCCCAGTCCATACTCGAAACCTTTTGCGGCATTGATACTCATCATCGCCGCCGCCAGTTCAGCCTGCAGACGTCCGAACACCGGTTCACCCACTCCTGCCGGACAGCCTTTGACAACGCAGGTGACAACGCCGCCGACCGTGTCGCCAGCCGCCTTCACCGCGTCGATCCGTGCCGCCATACGCTCCGCCGTAGCCTTGTCGGGGCAACGCACGGCATTCGTCTCCGTCACACCGAGGTCATAGTGCCTGTAATCATGCTCCAGCGCGATGTCGCCCACCTGCGAGGTATAAGCCGTCACGCTCACGCCGAGCGTGCGCAGGGCCATTTTGGCAAAAGCACCGGCCACGCAGCGCGTCAGCGTCTCGCGGGCACTGGCACGTCCGCCGCCACGGTGGTCGCGGACACCGTATTTGCTGAAATAAGTATAGTCGGCATGCGAAGGCCGGAACACGTTGCGCATGGCGTCGTAGTCGTCCGGGTGCTGGTTCGTGTTTCTCACAACGAAACCGATGGGCGTACCCGTCGTGCGGCCCTCGAAGATACCCGAGAGCAGTTCCACCTCGTCCGGCTCCTCACGCGATGTCGTCAGCGCGCTCTGCCCGGGCCGCCGCCGCGCCATCTCGCGACGCAGCAGGTCCATATCCACAGCCACGCCCGAAGGCATGCCGTCGATGACACCGCCGATGGCGGGGCCATGACTCTCGCCGAACGACGTCAGGCGGAAAAGGGTACCGAAAGTGTTCATCATAAATGAATAATTAAAAATGAACCATTAATAAAGAGAAGGTATCAGTGGCAGCCACAGCCGCAGCCTTCGCCGTGCTCATGGCTGCACGCCTCGTCGTGGCAATGGCCGCAGCAGCACTCGTCGTCGCCCGCCATCTTCTTCGCCAAATCGCTCATTTCCTCCAGCGTGGCCTCGCGCGACACGAGCACACGGCCGCGGAAATGGAGGTCCTTGCCAGCCAGCGGGTGGTTCAGGTTCACAACCACCTTGCTGTCCTGCACCTCTTCCACGATGGCGTTAAACTGGTTGCCGTCCTCATTGGCCAGCGGAATCACGTTGCCCGGATAGATATGGACCTCGTCAAACTTCCCGTTCACTTCGAAGATAGTCTTGTCGAGTTCCACCACGTGTTCGTCCACGTATTCACCGTAAGCCTCGGCCACAGGCACCACGAAGTCGAACGTCTCGCCCTCAGCCGTAGCCAATATATGCTCCTCAAAAGCCGTCAGAGCAAAGTCCATGCCTGTCACAAACTTCAGGGGATGCTCCTTCGAAGTCTTCTCGACCATATCCCAGTTACCCGTCTCATTGGGCACATACAGTTCATACATCACTTCGACGTACTTGTTATTCTGTTTCGTTTCCATTTCGTTGATTTTATTGCAAATTTACATAATAATCCACAGCAGAGAACCATCACATGCCTATAAAATCATGCCTCTATTGAAAAAAATGGTTTAAACAATGGCCGTAATAATAAATATTACGTAAATTTGTGCCGTATCTGTATTGCAAACATACTGATTAACCCTATAAAAAAGAGTAATTATGACAAAGAAAAAGTATTTATGGAGCCTGTTGGCCTTTCTGATGGTCGCCGCTCTGAGTTTTGGACTTGCATCGTGCAGTGACGATGACGATGACGACGCCCCCGCATACGTGGGTGACTGGTCATTTACCAGTAGTACCGACTTTTCTGACAGGACCGTTGACTTGAAACTGACCAAGGACGGAAAGTTTGTTTATCTTATTACAAACAACATCAAAGAGCTACCTTTCAGTTCAAAATCTTATCCAGAGAGACGTATCTATAGAACTCGTGTAACGGGTGAGTATACGGTTAAAGGCAACACGATGACATTGAATCCCACAAAGGGTGAATTCTACAATGAAGAAGAAAGCAAATGGGAAAACCAGCCCAATTTCGAACCTTATGCAGTAGACGTTCAATTCAAGGTTGAAGGCAACACGATGACATTCGAATCCAGCCAAATGTCGGACGAGCCAATGGTTTTCACAAAGAAATAATTGCGAGACCGTTTTCGTAACCACCGGCCGCATGTTCAGAGCGGCACATCAGGGAGGCCAGCCCACGGGGTTGCCTCCCTGATTGTATCCTGAGATAATTAAACCACGCGACAAAGGAAACCCCACCTGGGAATATGTCAAAAATTTTTACCCAAAAATCCAGCGTTTCATAACACGTTGATTATCATCAGGAGTCAACTATGCCAAAACAGAAGCGGCGTTTCAAATTTTCACACCAAAACTTCCGCTATTTATTTATTTGTTTTTTTTCTGTTGTTGTGTTACTGTTAAAAGCAGAAGCGGCGTTTCAAATTTTCGAAACGCCGCTTCTGCATCCCGAAGTCCCACCTTTGCGCCCCGAAACCGGACCTCTGCAAGAAGAAAGTCCCCAAAAGCCTGCCTTTAGGTAGACGACCCGTC
>CAMZHB010000092.1 GCA_947306605.1 uncultured Prevotellaceae bacterium
GCAACGTTGCTGTCGGTGAAGTTGGGCGAGCGCGATTATGACACGTCCAGGCGTATACTTGGCAACGTGTTGGTGATGAATGTGGTGATGGGCGTGTTGGTGGCTGCTCTTATGCTGTTGTTTATTGATCCGATTCTCTATTTCTTTGGTGCAAGTGAGGAAACGATTCGCTATGCCCGCGATTTCATGCGGGTGATACTCTACGGCAACGTGGTGACGCATCTGTATTTGGGCTTGAATGCGTTGCTGCGCAGTGCAAGCCATCCCAAACGGGCTATGGTGGCCACCATCTATACGGTGCTCATCAATGTGGTGCTGGCCCCGCTGTTTATCTACGGCTTTCATTGGGGCATAAAAGGCGCAGCCTGGGCCACGGTCCTGTCACAGACAATAGTGTTGTTCTGGCAATTCAAGATGTTCAGCCGCAAGGATGAACTCTTGCATTTCCAACGTGGCATCTACCGGTTGAGGCGCAACATCGTGAGTCAGTCGCTTGCCATCGGCATGTCGCCGTTTCTGATGAATTTGTGCGCCTGTATGATTAC
This sequence comes from uncultured Prevotellaceae bacterium, assembly GCA_947306605.1. Lineage (GTDB taxonomy): Bacteria > Bacteroidota > Bacteroidia > Bacteroidales > Bacteroidaceae > UBA6382. Next base: position 546 of record CAMZHB010000092.1, read on the forward strand.
GGTTGTCATCAACTGGAGCCTGTCACATTATGGAGGAGACATGGAGATAGCCAGTTTTGGCATTGCCAATCGTCTGGCTTTCCTTTTCCTGATGGTGGTCATAGGTCTCAACCAAGGCATGCAGCCCATTGCAGGTTATAACTATGGTGCCAGACTGTATGACCGATTGCACGAGGTGCTGATTCGGACGATAGTGATGGCCACGTGTGTGATGACCACAGGCTTTCTGCTGGGCATGTTGATGCCTGAACTGTGTGCCCGCGCGTTCACTACCGCCCCTGAACTTATCGCCCGTGCATCTCACGACATGCGCATCCAGTTTCTGGCATTCCCAATTATCGGTTTCCAAATTGTGACCACGAACTTTTTCCAGTGCATAGGCATGCCCAGCAAAAGTATTTTCCTGTCGTTGTCGCGCCAGTTGATATTCTTGTTGCCGCCTTTGCTTCTTCTTCCACACATTATTGGAAGTGACGGCGTCTGGTGGAGTATGCCCATTAGCGATACTCTGGCTACCTTCACTACAGCATACCTTTTCTATCGACAAATGCGAAAATTCAAAATGTTGGAGGCAAAACGATGATGCGAATAGGTTTGCTATCGGATACACACGGCTATTGGGACGAGCGTTATGCCACACATTTGTCTGAAGTCGACCAAATATGGCACGCAGGTGACATAGGTTCTACGGAAGTGGCGTCGAAGTTGGCGGCCCTGCATCCTCTGAAAGCTGTGTATGGGAATGTGGACGGTGGTGACTTGAGAATGATGTTTAAGGAAATACTGCGCTTCCGGTGTGAAGAAGTGGATGTGCTGATGAAACACATAGGTGGATATCCGGGACGCTATGACCGCAGTGTCGTGGGTATACTGACAGAACGTCCGCCGAAACTGTTTGTCAGTGGTCATTCACATATTTTGAAGGTGCAATACGATGCCGCGCTTGGTTTGCTACACATCAATCCCGGGGCTGCCGGATTGCAGGGTTGGCAAAAGGTGCGCACATTGGTGCGTTTCTGTATTGACGGCGCAGAGATGAAAGACCTTGAAGTAATTGAATTGAGATAGCAAGATGCAAGTAAAGAAAAACAGCCTGTGGGCTTGGGTGCTGGCCATGCGGCCGAAGACTCTGTCTGGAGCTATGATACCGGTTATGGTGGCTTCAGCGTTGGCATGGAGCGATGGACGGTTCCGTTTGTTTCCTGCACTAATCTGTCTGATTTTTGCCTGTCTGATGCAGGTGGCAGCCAATTTCATTAATGATTTGTTTGATTTCCTCAAAGGAAGTGACCGCCTAGACCGCTTGGGACCGGAGCGTGCTTGTGCCCAAGGATGGATCAGCCCTCAAGCGATGAAATGGGGTATAGGGATAGTTCTCATGTTTGCTTGTTTGGCAGGTCTTTGTCTTTTGGACTTTGGCAACCCGACGGTACTTATCGGTATAGGTGTGGTATGTGTGGTTTTTGCTTTCCTATATACGACTTTATTGAGTTATTGCGGTCTGGGAGACGTATTGGTGTTGGTCTTTTTTGGATTGGTTCCTGTAGTGGTCACATATTATGTGGTGGCAGAACAAATAACGCCTGCCGTGTGGTTGGCAGGTATCGTCTGTGGGTTGCTCATAGATACTTTGCTTGTATTGAATAATTATCGGGACCGTGAGACAGACCGGCGTGATGGAAAGCACACGTTAGTATCCATGTTCGGAGAACAGTTTGGAAGTTTTTTCTATTTGTCTTTGGGTATATTGGCGTGGATTCTATGTTATGGTTTCTGGATCGGAGGACACAGACTGGCGTTTGTTCTGCCGTTATTGTATGTTCCAATTCATATAGCTACTTGGCGTGAGATGATACAGATTAGTCGCGGCAAGGAGCTGAATCAGATTCTTGGCAAGACTTCCCGTAATATGCTTCTCTTTGCGTTGTTACTTGTTGCGGGCCTTCTGCTTTCTTAGAATGGCAACATACGTCAGTAGCACGACGTTCATCATCAGGGCGTAAACAATGGCCGGAACAGCCATTGCTCCATTATTGAAGATGAAAGGACTGGATGCTACTGCAATGGCTTGAGCCGCATTTTGCATTCCAACCTCAATAACAATCGTGCGGCGTTCTCGGGAAGTGAGCCGTGTGATTCGAGCCATAAGGGAGGCAATGGATGTCGCTAACAAAATGAGCAGAGTGATACAGAGACCGAGACGGGAGAAATTGGCGTAAATGGTTTCACGATGTTGCACAAAGAAAATAGCGGCCAACAACATGAGTGCCGGAAAAGCCAGTTTAGATAGTATGTGTTCGCACTTGTCGGCTGCAACTGGCCATTTCATTCTGACAAGAAGTCCTGCTATGATTGGCAAGAACATGAGCAAAAGATTTTGTACTATCAGATTGCTGACGGGAAGAGAAACCGTTTGTGATGCTACAAGACTCATGGCAAAGGGGAGTGTCAGCAGTGTGATTAAACTGCTCAGGGCTGTAAGTAGTACGGAGAGTGCTACGTCACCTCCGGCTAACATGGAGAACACGTTGGAAGAACTGCCGCCGGGGCAACAGGCAATGAGAACGATGCCCATCAGGAGGATTCCTTCAAAGCCGAAAGCAGTAGCCAATATGTATGCCAATGGGGGCAATAAGACGATTTGTCCGATGAGAGCTACAGTGACTGCGCGAGGACGACGCAATACCATACGGAAGTCGCTTGGCTGGAGTGTAAGTCCCAAATCGAACATCAGTAGGGTAAGTATGGGAAGTACGATAAAAACGGTATTCATTGGTGTCGCTTTTAATGAAATGCAAAGTTAATGATTTTTTGCGAGGGAACGTTTTATTCCCTCTGATAATATTACAAGCGCACGCTCAATAATGGGCATGCGCTTGTAGTATGTAGTTCCTGTTGCTTCCCGGAGATGTCAGATATAGTAATCTGCGGAATCAACAAGGCCTGCACGCAGAGCATACTTGGTGGCTTCGTATGCGGTGTTGACTTCCAACTTTCGGAAAATGTTTTTTCGATGGGTATTAACCGTATGGAAACTGGAGCATCGTGTAGCGGCAATCTCTTTGGTCGTTTTACCCAGTGCAATTTCCTTGAGTATCTCGGTTTCAGTGCGTGTGAGTTCCACTACAGTTGCGTGGTGGCGTGTTGGCAGTGATAGCATTTGCTCCATGAATGAACGGCAAATGTAGCGTTCACCTCGTATTGCCAAGCGTAATGTCGTGTCAATTTCGGCTATTTCGCTGTTCTTATTCAATAGACTGAATGACGCACTCTCGGCCGTGATACGGCGTATGAAATCGTCGGTTAGTTCATCGCTGAAGAGAATCCAGTGTACAGCAGGGTAGCGTTGGCCGACAGCAATGAGCGAGTCAATGTCAGGAAAATCAAAAAGCGTATAGTCAAGTACGACAACAGCCTTTTCTTCTTTGGCCAACAGCAAAAGCAATCGAGCACGTTCCGATGTTTCCAAAATTTTGGCGTCGGGAATAGGCTTGATAAGTGCTGTGAGGCCCAAGCGTGTGATATCCTGATTGTCGGACAATATGAATAACATGGTGCAAAGGTACGGCAAACTCTTGAAAATACAGCAGAAGATTATTAAAAATCAGAGAGGATATTCATCAAAAGCGTACAATACTGTGGTCAGATAACGTTCGCCCGTGTCAGGCAGAAGAACGACAATCTTCTTTCCAGCATTCTCCGGACGTGATGCCAGCAGTTTGGCGGCATAAGTTGCGGCACCGGCAGAGAAACCAACCAGAAGGCCTTCTGTATGGGCCAACTCGCGGCTAGTACGGATAGCATCGTCGTTTTCAACGGCAATTACCTCGTCGATTACATCCTTGTCATATGTTTTAGGGACGAAACCGGCACCTATTCCCTGAATTTTATGCGGACCGGCTTGCCCTCCACTAAGAACAGGCGACGCTGCGGGCTCTACAGCCACAACCTTTACTTCGGGATTTTGTTCTTTCAAGTATTTGCCTGTTCCGCTAATGGTTCCGCCTGTACCTACACCGGCAACAAAAATGTCGACTCCACCGTCAGTGTCACGCCATATTTCAGGACCTGTCGTAAGATAATGGATTTCGGGATTGGCCGGGTTCTCAAATTGTTGAAGAATAATGGAACCGGAGATTTCGTCACGTAATTGGTTGGCTTTGTCTATCGCTCCCTTCATGCCTGCTGAGCCAGGAGTCAACTCCACACGTGCTCCATAAGCTTTAACTAGATTACGCCGTTCCATACTCATGGAATCCGGCATGGTCAGAATCAATTTATACCCTTTGACTGCGCTGACAAAAGCTAAACCGACGCCTGTGTTTCCACTCGTGGGTTCAATGATGGTGGCTCCGGGCTGTAGAAGGCCTTTTTTCTCCGCATCTTCGACCATGGCAAAAGCGATGCGGTCCTTTACACTTCCTGCGGGATTGAAATATTCCAGTTTCGCAATGACCTGTGCATTCAATTGATGGTTCTTCTCTATGCCTGTGAGTTCTACTAACGGCGTTCCGCCAATCAGGTCTGATAATTTTTTTGCAATCTTAGACATAATATGGGTAATTTGAGATATTAAATGTTTTGATTTTTAATTAATGGCGTCAAGAGCTTGGCTTATATCATCGATAATGTCATCGATGTGTTCAGTGCCAATACTCAGACGAATGGTTGAAGGATAGATGTGTTGTTCTTCTAACTCCTCTGCCGATAGTTGCGAGTGAGTTGTCGTGGCAGGATGAATTACCAGGCTCTTCACGTCGGCGACATTTGCCAGCAAGGAGAATATTTCCAAATGGTCAATAAATGTCCATGCCTCGTCTTGTCCTCCTTTAACCTCGAATGTAAAGATGGAGCCGGCGCCTTGTGGGAACAATTTTTCATACAAAGCATGGCTGGGATGTTCTGGGAGCGAAGGGTGATTTACCCGTGCTACCTTCGTATGCTTTGACAAGAATTTTACAACTTTCAAGGTGTTGAATACATGTCGCTCTACACGCAGACTGAGTGTCTCGAGTCCTTGTAACAGAATCCAAGCGTTGAAGGGTGAAATGGCGGCTCCCGTATCGCGTAAGATGACGGCACGGATTCGTGTCACAAAAGCTGCTTTCCCCGCCACATCAGCAAAAACGGCTCCGTGATAGCTCGGGTCGGGCAGAGCAAGTGTGGGATACTTGTCGGCATTGGCTTTCCAATCAAACGTGCCGGCATCGACAATCACTCCGCCCAAACTGCTGCCATGCCCTCCGATGAACTTGGTAGCAGAGTGTACCACAACATCTGCTCCGTGTTCTATGGGACGAATCAGATACGGTGTGCCAAACGTGTTGTCCACAATGACAATGGTTCGATGACGGTGAGCAATTTCTGCGATGTGGTCAATGTCTGTTACGCTGGCGTTGGGATTTCCGAACGTTTCTATCATGACAGCCTTGGTGTTGGGACGGAACGCACACTCCACTTCCTCGAAGTCATCGGGATTGACAATAGTAACCTCCACACCTTGTGTTGTCAGCGTGTGCTCCAAGAGATTGTAAGTACCTCCGTACAAATTGTTGGCAGCAATCACATGGTCTCCGTTTCTAGCCACATTCTGCAGGGCGTAGGTTATGGCGGCAGCTCCTGAGGCCACGGCCAATCCGGCTACACCACCCTCAAGGGCAGCCACACGTTCCTCGAAGACACTCTGTGTGGTGTTTGTCAGACGTCCGTAGATGTTTCCGGCATCACGGAGTCCGAAACGGTCAGCGCCATGCTGGGCATTGCGGAAGACATATGATGTCGTCTGGTAAATGGGCACGGCGCGGGAATCAGTCGTAGGGTCTGGCTGCTCTTGCCCCACATGAAGTTGTAAAGTTTCGAAATGCAATTTTTTTGTTGACATAGTCCTTTGTTTTATTAGTTATTATTTTCCTTGTTTCAAAACAGGAAGAATCACGATGCAAAGTTACGGCGGTTCTTCAGATGTCACAATACCATTCGCGCGGCATTCTTCATCGCACAAATGTGGTATTTTGTTATCTCTCCCCTTTCGCTTGGCCTTTTGACACGGTGTCTTGCCCCTGTTAGACAACTCTCATGTATTGGTTTACGAAAACGAATATTGTTTCAGAAATGATTTTTTGTACCCCGACAATGTGTGTTCCCGAAGCCATGTCTGAAAGGGTACATGGAAAGAAAAATAAAAAAACATTCCCTTCCGGTCTATCTCTCTCAAGTTTTTTCGCTAACTTTGCACCCGAAATTTTCAAGGAGAGGTGCTCGAGTGGTTGAAGAGGCACGCCTGGAAAGCGTGTAACCGGCGAAACCGGTTCGCAGGTTCGAATCCTGTTCTCTCCGCAATGGTATCGCTATAGTAAACTGATGTTCAGTA
>CAMZHB010000093.1 GCA_947306605.1 uncultured Prevotellaceae bacterium
CTCCAAAAGAACAAAAAAGGGGAGCGACCGCACACGCGGCCGCTCCCCATATAAAACATGAAGAAATCTTTCCGGGTTACTTGGTCACGGCCACTTTCACGCCGTTGACGATGTAGATGCCCACGGGCAATGCGATGCGCTGCAGTCCGCTCATCTTTTCGCTGAAGACGATGCGTCCCTGGACGTCGCATACGGTGACGAGCTGTATCTCGGGGCTGTAGACGCTCACGCCGCCTGCGATGGGCTTGACGGCAGGCTGGGCGCCCTTTTCAACGGCGTCGCGGAGACTGCGGATGCCGTCGGCTTGCTGTACCTCGATGTCCTGGCATTCGAGTTTGAACTCGCTGGCAGCCCAGCTCATGTAGCCGCTGACGGAGAAGACAAGACCGATGGTGTATTCGGTGTCGTCTTCGGTGACGATGAAGTGGAGGGGCTGGTTGCCGTTGGCCACGATGTCCACGGCGTCAGTGGCTCCGTTCATGTCGGCCGTGTTGGGCAGGCTGGTGCCTTCGTTGACCACGAAGAAGATGCTGCCTGTGCCGCCGTAGCTGGAGCGCGAAAGTTCCATGCTGAGGGTATAGATGCCCTTCTTGAGTTTCACGGTCTGGTAGAACTTGTGGTCAACCAGGTCGGACGCGAAGCTGCTGTAGCGTGTGCGCATGGCCAGAAGGCCCGTGCTCTTCTCAACGTGTACGCCGGTGACGATGTCGCCTTCGGTGACGGTGTTCTCACTCTTCCACGTGGACTTTTCATCGTCTTCGAGTACTTTGAAGTACGAAGTGCCGTTCACGGGAGCCTCGGCGTCGTAGAGGAAGCTCTTGCGGTAGTTGGTGAGGTAAGTGGACGTCACGTTGCGCACCTTGGACTCGCCGAAGTTGAGCGTAAAGACACCCATGGAGAGTCCCCAGGCGTCACCGTCGGGACCGAAGCCCGAACGCACGCCGTCGTGCTTGGCGCTGGTCTGGTCGGTGGCGTTGCCACTGCCCTGGTTGAAGTTGTAGTAAAGCAACAGGCCGTCGTTCTCTTCTGCAGCCTTCACGTCTTCAATGGGCTGGTTGGCATATTGACGGATGAGGTCACGCGACAGGCTCTTGTTCCATATGCGGAGTTCGTCAATCATGGTGGTCATGCCGTTCGTGGCGGAACCGATGACGAACTGTCCGCCGAAGTCTACGGGTGCTGTGCCGACGGTGTTGGAGGAAGAACTGATGGACACACCGTCACGGTAGAAGGTGCCGCGGCCGAGGTTGTAGACGATGGCGTAGTGGTGCCATTCGTTGGCGATGACGAACTTTGCAACGCTCTTGACGGTCGTACGACTGTTGGCGATACTGATGACACCATTGGCGTCGGTCGTAATGGTCAAAGCAGAGCCGCACTGGAGCGAGAAGGCACCTTCCAGCTTCGAAGGATTCATCCACCACTCAATAGTGAAGTTGGTTGTTTCTTCGGTAAACGGATTGTCGAACGTGAGCAACTGGTTGTCGCCGCCAAAGTGCAGGCCGTTTTTGGAGTCGGCGTTGGCCACGACGAAGGCGTTCTTCTCTTCAACCGTACTCTTGCCTTGCTCATTTGTCGTGGTGAGGCTCACGTTGTAATAACCGGGTGCGTCGGGAACGAAGGAAGACTTTTGTCCCACGATGCCGGTGTTGTTGCCGTTGTTGGAAACGAGCCAGAGCCACGACGTCGGCTGGTAGCGCGAGTGGTCGGTGAGGTAAACGTTTTCGCCCTTTATGATGTAGCGCGGGCTAACGGAGAACATCGAGAGCGGAGCCGCTTTGGTGACGGTCACCTGCTTGGTCACCGACTTGCTGCCGGTGGCGTTGATGGCACTCAAAGTAACATCGTAAGTTCCGGCGATATTGTACGTGGCACCGGCATTGGTGGCGTTCACCGTCTCTTCGTCAGCACCCTTCATAGTCCACACATAGCGGTAGCCCGGAGCCTCCGACTTGTTGATAAAGCTGAAACGCTCGCCAGCCGGCAATACCTCGGCCGGAATGTCAAAGTCTATCACGGGTTCGGGAGCGGCCACGATTTCGATCGTGTCGACTTTGGTCGTGTCGCTGCCGTCCACATCAGTCACGGTGAGTGAAACGGGGTATTTGCCTACCTCGTTATACATCACCTGCACTTTCGGCAGGTTCAGATTGTCCACATCGGCACCGGGCAACGTCCACTTCCAGTCGGTGGCCGTCAACAGCGAATTAGCCGTCAGTTCGATGTTATCGCCAGGATAGTGCGGGCCAGCAGAGATGGTGAAGTTGGCAACCTGATCGCGCTTCACAGTCATGAACGAGTTGTCCACCTCTTGCGATGCGGGATTGTAGTTCACGAAGATGCCGTGATGGCCGCGGGCACAGTCGCGCAATTTCTTTTCGCCGTTGTCGTCGATGACGTCCATCTTGAAGTAGGCCAACAGGTCATCCTGCAAGTCAGGACGGGCGATGGGCTGACGGTTGTTGTAGCTCAGTTCACGCAGTGTGCGTGCAGACTTCCACATACGGATTTCATCGAGGTAGCAGTTAAGCTGGTTGCCCACGCTGCCGAAGTTGAGTTCGCCGAGGGCAGGCATGCCGCAGTAAGAAACGGACGAGAACTGCGTTTTGCGTGAACCGTTCACATAGATGGTCATCGTGTTTTTGTCCACCACAAGAGCCACGTGATTCCAGCGGTCGGCAGTCAACGAAACGCCCGATTCGCGGTAAGCGTGGCCTTTGTTAAGGGTTTCCCAACCGAAGTTCACAGTGCGCGACTGTGTCACTTGGAGAGCGAAGACGTCGAAACCGCCGATCTCCTGCATGTGTCTCGTCGTGCTTTTCAGTTTTATCCAAAATTCAAGAGTGAACTGCGGATAGTATTGGTTGAGCAGGTCGGGCACCGTAAAGATGTCGTCATTGAAATTGAATACGTAATTGTCGTCGGAAGCTTCTTCCTCTTCCGGGGCACGCACCTGTTCGCTCATGGGTGAAAGCAGGATGCCGCCGTTCGAAGCGTAGCGGGCTTTCAGACTGTAGGAGAGTTTGGAGTTGGCAGCGATGTCGTACGATGTAGCGTCGGCGTCCAGGCTGTCGATGAGCAGTCCGTCGGCATACACGTTGTAACCCGACAGTTTGAGCGTCACTTCGGCGGGGGCGTCCCACTTCATCTGAGTGCCGTTCAGGGTCACGTTACGCGGTTTGGGAGCCGGTTCGCCGTTGACCACCAGGCTGACCATCGTCGTCTTGTTGCCGCCCGAGAGTTCGGTCACTTCCATGGGGAAGGGTACTTCAAGGCCGTTGGGGTCGAGTTCGTAGTCCATCAGCGACACCTTGTAGATGTGACCCGTGCCCTTGGCACCGTTCTTCGATTTCACGATGAAGAAATACTTGAGCGGCTGCGAGCGGTCGAAGCCCGAAGTCATGTCGGTCACGTCGTAACCAAACTCCATCGGCTCTTCGTGTATGCCGTCCGCCCATTGGCCGAGCATCGGCATTTCGGCGTCGGGTTCGTTGTCGTTGTTGTTGCCCGAATAGCGGAAGTGCTCCATTTCAAAGGTCAGGTCGGGTTTCGTGGCATTGACGTTCTTGGAGATACCGATGGACAGGGCTATTTCGCTGCGGTAGGAATAGTCCATCAGGATTTTGAACGTGCGCAGCGGGCGGTAGTTCTTGCGGATGAAGTATACCGTCGGTTTGAAGAATTCCTTCGACTTGTCGGCGCGGGGCTTCCATGGTCCGGCATAAGCGTAGGGGCAGTAGATGAAGCCCTGGTTGGCCCAACCGGCGCCCCAACTGTTCACGATAATCCAGGCTCCCACCTCGTCCTTGTCGGCTTCACCGCACACGCCGTTGCCGTCAAGGTCGAACTCGATGCGGTCGTCATAGCCCACCATGGTCAGCGAGTGGTCGTAGGTCTCGCCCCACGAGCCCACATACTTCATGCCCACCACGCCGACGGCCTTGTTGGCAGGCGTATTGGGAATGGGCTTCTGCGTTACGGCACTGGCCACACCGATTTGGGCCACACCGCCGCAGATATAGTCGTAGTCACCGTTGTGGTTCCACATCCAGTGCTTCAGCGCCTCGCGGCCCGTCTCGTCCTCCAGGCTGATGGGGAACGACCAGGCGTTTTGCAGGCGGTTGAACATGGCGCTGTACCACTTGTCGTAGCCCTGCATCCAGCCGTAGTTGTTCCAGCTGTAGTCTTGCGAGCCAAACAGGGCCGAATACGTGCGTCCGCCATAGACGGCAGCCGAAGGCACGCCCACATGGCGCAAAATCTGGCGCTTGTCGGAGTGGGAATACGTGGTCAGCCACGTGAAGTGCGACGGATAGCTGTTGGCGTCATCCGACGCGTCCACATTGCGGAACGAGGCCACTTCCGAAGTGAACATGTAGCGCACGGCGCCGGCCGAACCGCACGAGCCGCGGTCCTGGTTGAACACCGGTACAAACGATTTGTAGAGCGCGTTGTTCACGTGATCGGGACGGCCTTCGCGATACTTGGCGCTCACGCTCTTGGTCTTGGCATCCGTTGACGTCTTGTGGCGCAACAGGCCATAATTGGGGTTCTCCAACGGGCGGATATCGATGGGCGCACCATCGTATTTGTCCGTCTGCGCCGTGGCAGGCATCATCACCAGAGCCATCAGCGCTGTCATTGTCATTTGTTTGATCTTCATAGATAGTTTTATGTGATATTTTCTGATTTTGCTTTTGTTCCAACCTGCAAAATTACGCAGAATTCTCAACAAAACGCTGTTGCCGCCGTTTTTTTCAACATAATTAACGCCAAAACACCCCGTGCGGACCGCAGCCATACTTCAGCGAACAGAAGTCCCGCTTCAAAAGTCAGAAACGGCGTCTCAAAATTCCGAAGTCCGACCTTTGCAAACCGGAACGCATCCGGTTCGCGCGAAAAAGAATCCGGCCGGCCGCGAACGCAACAGCACAACCGCATCCCCGGGGCCTGTGGCGGCGGGGATGCGGTTGAGAGGCACCGGGGCGGGAGTTCTCCGCGGAAAAGAGGGTCAATAAGAGACGGAAATCATCAGTCCCACGGAGAGGGACGTGAATGCCGGGGCATACGCTTCCTGGAGCACGTGGCAGGGCGACCAGCGCAGGTAGATGCCCACGTCGTTGATGCCCATGGAAGTGAAGAGGTCGGCGGTGAGGGGCACATGGTGCACGCGTTTGGTGAATTCTTTCTGCTTACCTTCCTCGGGCAGGCGGTAGCGCGTCTTGAGACTGCCGTAAGTGTTGACGTTAATCAGGACACCGCCATTCCAATAGAAACTGTAGGTACTTGCATTGTTGGGGCGCCACTCGGCCAGAAGGGGCACGCCGATGCTGAACACCTTGATGCGGGAAAAGTCGGGCTCGGCGCTTTCGGGATAGGGGGCGAGCACCACATCACCGTCCTGTTTCAGGAAGCGCGTCTTTCCGGTCATGCGCCAGTTGCGCCAATCCACACCGAGGCCGGAGAACAGACGGACGTGGCATCCCAGACGCGGGCCGTGCACATAGACAGGATAGAAGCCGAATTCCCATGAGGCACCCATGCTGACGTCCATACCGTCGGGCTGGCCGAGGGCACTGGAGAGTCCTACCATGAACGTGGGCAGATGTCCTTCCGTGATGACGGACGAGTTGCTGCGCTTTTTCTTGATGAAGGGCACGTTGATGAAGTTCGTGTTGTCCGTTTCTCGTTCCACCGTGCTGCCGTCGCTTTTGTGGGTGCGTTCCAACAGGAAGTTGGCGTTTCCTTCGCGACCTTCCACACGCACTTTCATCGTCTGGTCGTTTTCTGTAATTACCACACGGCGGGGAGCGTTCACCGTCACCGTGTCGCCGGCAGCCATCGTGCCGAGGGGAGCCAGGAGCAAGGCCAAGGCTGCCATTTTGATTTTTGCTGTCATTGCTGTATTGTTTTTAATTATTGGTTTCTCATTGTTACTGTCATCATTTGAACATGCGCTTGATTTCGTCAAGCGTGGCCATGCCTTCCAGGTAGACCAGAATGGTTTTCCCCGCCGAATGCCGGTAGAAGAGGTAGCGCAAGGGCGCTTTTTTCGATGTCTGCGGGAGGCAGTAGAACCCGTAGAGCAGGTGGCCGTCGCGGTGAGCCGTCTCGCGGTCGATGGCCTCCTTGGCGTCGAGCAGCACGGCGCGTTCCACGGCGGGCATGTCACGCTCGAACGTTAGGCTGCGGTAGAGCGTCAGGCGGTAGGGCTTCAGGGCCGTGCCTTTCACGTTGAGCGTCACCACGTCTTTCGACTTGTTGAAACGGCCGTCATAGAACGGGGCCACATGCAGGCCGTCCTGCGCCACCAGCCGGGGGGCGGACAGCAGGCAAACCATCATTATCAGCATCAATCGTTTCATCTTCTTGGTATTGTTTTTAGTTTCATCTCTTTACTTTTCAATCAAACAAATGTTTCATTTGGCTTTCCACACTGACCGCCTCCTTGGCTTCGGCCAGTTCGTTCATGGTGGCCTGCATACGGTGGACGATCATCTCTGTGTCCGTGTAACGCTCGCCGCCGATGTAGGCCACACAGTCGGGTTGCGAAGGCCGCAGCCACAGTCCGGCCGCCAGCACCACCGAAGCCGCCACGGCCCAACCGGCCACCTTCAATGCCACGGAGCGGTGCGGCCGGTGCACTTGTCTTCCCACAGCCAGCACACCCATCACGGCGCGGTCGGCGTCAAACTCGCCGCCATCGGCTGCCTCGCTGGCCAGGAAGCGGCGCAAGAGGGCCTCCTCGCGGTCGGTGGTGAGGCCGTCGTAATACTGTTGCAGCATCTCACGCGCTTCGTTGGCAGTTAAAAACAGGCTTTCCGTTTTCATTCTTTCTATGTTTAATCGTTCATGGGTCTCA